>CALIAG010000089.1 GCA_938041325.1 uncultured Saprospiraceae bacterium
GCTGCGGTAGGTGTAACCAATGATTTGTTAGATCGCGTAGACGCTTTGGTCAATGTGGATGTGGATGTGATATGTGTTGATACTGCACATGGACATTCCCTTGGTGTATTAAATGCCATTAAAATGGTGAAAGAAAAATATCCAGACTTACAAGTTATCGGTGGTAATGTAGCAACAGGGGCAGGTGCTTTAGCATTGATTGATGCAGGTGTAAATGGTATAAAAGTTGGAGTTGGGCCAGGGAGTATTTGTACGACTCGAATTGTTGCAGGAGTTGGAGTTCCCCAATTGTCAGCTATCCACAATACCTATCAAGCAATTAAGGGTACTGGGGTTCCCATTATTGGTGATGGAGGAATTAGATACACCGGAGATATTGCAAAAGCTTTGGTCGCTGGTGCAAATACTATTATGGCAGGTTCTTTATTCGCGGGGGTTGAAGAAGCTCCAGGCGAGACCATAATTTATGATGGTAGAAAATTCAAAGTGTATCGTGGAATGGGATCTTTGAGTGCCATGGAATTGGGATCTAAAGACCGCTATTTTCAAGATGTAGAAGATGATATTACAAAGTTAGTTCCTGAGGGAATCGAAGGCCGGGTGCCTTTCAAAGGAACCTTGGCAGAAGTGATGGTGCAATACCTTGGAGGATTGCGTGCAGGAATGGGCTATTGTGGAGCTAATAATGTAGAGGAATTGCAAAATGCGCAATTCATAAAAATTACTTCTGCTGGAATTTTGGAAAGCCATCCTCATAATATTACGATTACAAAAGAAGCTCCTAATTATAGCAGACGATAATGTATAAAAATGGAGAAAGATTAGAAGCTTCTTTTTTCCAAAACGAAGATGTTGTCGGGCTAGCTAAAACGCTTTTGGGAAAAGTATTGGTTACTCAATTCGGAACAGAGATAAGTGCAGGAATCATTGTGGAAACTGAAGCTTATCGGGCACCTGACGACAAAGCTTGTCATGCTTATAATAATCGTCGCACCAAACGTACCGAAACCATGTTTAAACGTGGAGGACACGCCTATGTCTACCTTTGCTATGGAATTCATCACCTCTTTAATATAGTTACCGGACCTAAAAATACCGCACATGCAGTATTAATTCGCGGTATTGAGCCCTTATTTAACGAGCAACTTATGCTTCAAAGGCGTAACTTTAAGAAATTGACAACACAATTATCAGCGGGTCCGGGCGTTTTGACTAAAGCCTTAGGTATTTCTACTTCTCAGGACGGAATTGATATGTGTCATTCTGAAAGTCCAATCTGGATAGAAGATATCGGTCAAAATATTCCTCAAAAACAAATCATTTGTAGTCCACGTGTAGGCGTAGCTTATGCAAAGGAATGCGCAGAATGGCCCTGGAGATTTAGAATTCAAAATAATAAATGGTGCAGTAAGGCCCGATAGAAAGTTTTAAAATATAAATATGAAACGACCAGTATTTACAATCCTTTGTCTTCTTTTGGTAGCAAATATTTTTGCTCAAAAGGATACAATCAACTGGAATTATATTGCAAATAAATCGTTGAAAACGGTAAAAATGCACACCGCAGGTATTGTAGTCTCTTATCCAATGATTGATCTCACAACAGGTCAACTCACTTTTTCGTTTGATGATATGGAGTCAGATGCAAAAAATTACATCTATACCATTGTTCATTGCAATGCTGATTGGAAGCCTTCCGACTTGACAGATTTGGAATATATTGATGGATTTACAGAAAACCAGATTGAAGATTATGAGTTTTCGTTTAACACCATTACGGATTATACGCATTATGAATTGACCTTGCCGAATGATGATATGAAATTCAAAGTTTCAGGTAATTATTTATTAAAGGTTTATGAAGATGAAGATGAAAAAGAATTGGTCATCGTTCGTCGTTTTATGGTTGTTGAACCTTTGATGAATATTCTTCCTCAAATAAAGCTTCCTAGTCAGCCAAGCAAATCGGATACCCATCACGAAATAGATTTTACCATTTCACATAAAGGCATAAAAGTCCGTAATACACAATCTGATGTAAAGGTTGTTATTATGCAAAATGGCAGATGGGACAATGCCATTACAGGAATCAAACCTTTCATTGCGCGACAAGATCAATTGATTTATGACTTTCAGGATAAGATTCTTTTTCCAGCTGGTAAAGAATTTCGATATATAGACTTGCGAACTTTTCGATTTCGTACAGACCGAATGGCTGATATAGTAGAGTATGATGACACTTTTGAAGTCACTGTTCAAAATGATTTGAAAAGACAATTCATGCCTTATTTATTTCGCATAGATATCAATGGAAAGTTTGTTATAGAAAACATGGAAGAACTCAATGGTCCTACTGGTGGTGGAATTCAAATCGGAACAACCAATACAAATTTCGCAAATGAAAGAAGAGACAACAGAGTTCATGACCTGAGAGGAGATTATGCTTTTGCTATTTTCACATTGGAAGCAAAAAGAGAGTTTCATGATGCTGATGTATATCTCTTTGGTGGTTTTACAGATTGGCAAATCAAAGAAGAGTTCAAAATGGAGTTCAATCCTGAAACTCGATATTATACCGGAGAAACACAACTAAAACAAGGTTATCATGAGTACCTTTACGCAGTCGTTCCAAAAGATAAAAAGAAACAAAAAATTGATTTCTCAGAGACTGAAGGAGATTGGTATGAAACGGAAAACGATTATACAATTCTAGCTTATTTTCGTCCATTCGGAACGCGGTATGATAAGTTAGTAGCTGCTTATACTTTTAATTCGGGGAGTTACCGGAGGTAGGGTTTTTGAAGGGTCGGTTTTCGATAGTTCTTGTTTCTTTTGGTTTTCGGTAGTTTTTGTTTCTTTCGGTTTTCGATAGTTCTTGTTTCTTTTGGTTTTCGATAGTTCTTGTTTCTTTTGGTTTTCGATAGTTCTTGTTTCTTTTGGTT
>CALIAG010000090.1 GCA_938041325.1 uncultured Saprospiraceae bacterium
TCAGCTTTGCCTCCAGAACTCCGCATCACTTGTCCCATAAAAAATCCGATTAAATTTTTCTTTCCTTTTTGATAAGCTTTTACTTTATCGGGGTTTGCCGCAATGACTTCGTCCACGATCTTGCTTAGAAAATCTTCGTCCGCACTTTGAATAAGATTTAAGGATTCTGCCAAAGCCATTGGTTCCACTTCAGAACTTTCAATCAAAGCAGGAAATAATCTTTGGTAGGCAATCGCAGAACTTACTTTTCCATCTTTTATTAAATCCACAAAAGCAACCAAACCTTCAGCAGTGACGGGAAAATCCGATAGATTCATCTTCTCCTCATTGAGAAAAGGATTTAGTTTATTGATAAAGAGATTCGCCAGTCCTTTGTAATTATCGCTTTGCAAACAACATTGGTCAAAGAATAGTGCAAGGCCTTTTTCTTCCGTGAGCAGCTTTGCATCGTAGTGAGAAAGCTGATATTGGTCTTTGAACTTTGTCAACAAAACATGTGGCAATGCTGGCAACTCAGATTTGATCTTGCTAATTTGTTCTTCCGATAAAACGACTGGAGGTAAATCCGGATCTGGAAAATACCGGTAATCATGTGCATTTTCTTTTTCGCGAAGAACAGATGTTTTCCCACTGACCGGATCGAAATTCAGAGTAGACTGAATAACCTTTCCTCCGCTTTCTATCAAATCAATCTGTCTTTTTTGTTCGAATAGAATGGCTTTTTTAGCAAAACGCATGGAGTTTAAATTTTTCACTTCGCAACGTTCTCCATATTCTGAACTTCCTTTTAAGCGGACAGAGATATTGCAATCACAACGCATTGATCCTTCTTCCATGTTTCCGTCAGAAATCTCAAGGTATCGAGCCAATTGTCTCATGTTACTCATCAATTCCTCCACTTCTTCGCCAGAACGCAAATCTGGTTCTGTAACAATTTCCAACAATGGCACTCCTGCCCTATTCAAATCGATTAAAGTATTTTTAGGATCAACATCATGGATTGATTTTCCAGCGTCCTCCTCCATATGTATGTGATGTATACGGACCGTTCGAATTTTATTTTCAACTCTCAAGTCAATTTTTCCACCAATACAAATAGGCAAATTGTCCTGTGTAATCTGGTATCCTTTAGGAAGATCTGCGTAGAAATAATTCTTGCGGTCAAATCGACTTTCTCTATTAATTTCTGAGCCAAGAGCCAAACCCAATTTGACGGCATATTCCATTTGCTTTTTATTCAACATTGGAAGTGTTCCAGGATGACCAAGGCTGATGGTACTGACTTGTGTATTAGGCTCGGCACCAAAGGTGGTCGAATCACTGCAAAAGGCTTTGCTGTCGGTAGCCAATTGTATATGTATTTCGAGGCCAATAACGGTCTCGTATTTATCGTAAACAGACATTTAAAATATTGAAGATTAGTTAGAACAATACAAAGCTAATAAGAGCTGCCAAAACCATAAAAATTCCAGCCAATGTTACATAAGAAAAAATAATGATCCAAAATTTAATAAAGGTTTTGAACCAGCTTTGACCATAATATTTTTTCAATGCTAAGTAAAAGTATACAAAGATGTAAAAGATACTCAAGCCTAACAACAGTGGTGGGAAATATTTTCCAATCAATGCCAACATGATCACCCATACAAAAACAAAGGTGTGAAAATGAAAGGTAAATACCAGATGCTCTATATAATATTGACTCCTTCTGACGTAAAGGATTTTTAAGATTAAAGCCAGAAAAGGCATCATTAACAATAAGGCCAGGGGAATATTTCCAATAAGATAATGAAGCATTTGTGCACCTGATCGCTGAACCTTTATTGTTTGCTTGGCTAAAACTTTAACGATAAAACCTTTCTCAGGCATGTACTTTTCCACAATGTCTGATGGCGACTTAAATAAAAAATCTTCATAGCTAATGGCCAGCTTGGGAATTGATATTCCTTCAATACTATCCTCATCCATAAATATAATGTCATCAATCCTCATGGTATCTCGGTATTCATAGCCAGGGCCTTTTAACCGAGTAAGTAAAGAATCTAGGGTTCGATCAGCGACAACATTACTTTCTAACTTTTTAAATTCCTGACTCAAGGTGTCTAGCTCCTTATAAATTTTTCCTTCGTAATAGTTCTTCTGAATTCCTTGCAATGAATCCTGATCCCCTTCCATAGCTTGATCAATAAAGAAATTCGTCAAGGCAAATAAAATAATCCCGGAGATAAAGAAAGTACGAAGTGGTGAGGAGTAGCTCTTGTGTTTTCCTTTAAAAAATTCAGTGGTTAATTTACCTGGGACAATGAGTGCCCCAGCGGTGCGAAAAGCTTTGGAGTCAATATTCAATACATCTGAAAAAAACTCTTTCAACAAATCCCAAACGGAAATACGGCCATCCGTATTTTTCTGGCTGCAATTGCTACAATAATTATCCTCTGTTCCCAGTGGATGATCACAGTTTAAACAATGTTTAGAATTTGCTTCGTTTTTAGTTTCCATTCCGCTGTTGAAGTAACTTGTATATAAAATACCTTATTAAATATTCCCATGCCCATTTCTAAGACTAAGGTTACTTAAAGATATACGAACTAAGT
>CALIAG010000091.1 GCA_938041325.1 uncultured Saprospiraceae bacterium
TCAGGATCTAAAAACGCTTTTTCCAATCTAATATAATGAACTGCATCATCAGGATTGATCAATCCATATAGTACAGGAATGTCTTTCCAGGATTCAATCAAATCAAATTCGTTGGAACAATTGCTTAATCCTAATAGGATAAAAAGGAAGAGAATAGGATAAAATAGTTTCATTACATTCAGTATTGTGGTTTAATAATACCGAACGGGCAATGCAAATGGGTAAAATTCTATAAGAACATAACCACTTACTGTCATTCTAACTAAATATAGAATATTTTAGGGCTTAATCCAAAAAAAGTTAAACGAAGCCTAGCTTAGTCAATTTTAGTTTTGAAAGTTAAGATCTGCAGTGTGTATGCTTAATTGTAAGGAGTCTGTAGCTTGTGCATTTAAAAAGTAGCCTCCAAGAAAACCTGAATTTCTGGAAGTTATAATACCAAGACCATCTGACAAATTGGTAAATGAAGGAATGGATTGAGAGCTTGTGATACCAGTGTTTGCAGAACTGACGCTTACAAAATCAAATAATTCCTGCCCAGCTGCATCCACTTTTATATCTAGTGATTTCAAGATTCTTCGCACACTTTTTTCTTCTAGGCTTCTTCCGATAAAACGATAGAAATCCTCATGCTCTAGTTCATAAACGATTTGGCTTTCATCACTTTCATTCAAAATATTTTGTGCAATTGGCCAAACTAAGGTTTTCTCAACAAAAGTATTCTGATCAGATTCTAGGCTTTCGTCAAAGCGAATAATCATGCTAACATCAAATATTTTTCCGTTTTCAGCCATCCACCTCAAATTTGTAGAGCGGTCATAACGCCCAAAGTTCAAACCGTTGGAAGTTCCTGGTCCAGTTACTCTTGGCTCTTTAATCGTTACAAAGCTTGCTGTATCAGCAGGTAAATTATCTCCTCTATCTAATCTAAAGATGTATCTTCTTTCTTCTACAATATCTCCCGCAAAAGTGTAGAGGTAATTCGGATCACTTGCAAAAATGCCTTCTTCTCGTGGAAAATTAACATCCGTCCCGTTTACTCTTTCTAAGTTAAAGACTTGGCCACTGGACTGGTCTTCCAATTTAACGCTAATAGCACTAGGATCGTAATAAATTGAATCTGCACGTTGAGCAACATCGAATGCTGAAGTTGAAGGATCAAGAAAAGCCTTTTCTATTCTAATGTAGTGAACATTTTCCGAAGGATTTATCAATCCATATACAACAGGAATATCCTTCCACTTATCTACTAAATCGAATTCATTCGAACAATTGCTTGCAAAAAGAGCTATAAAAGCTACAAAACTGAGTATTAAAATCCTTTTCATGACGACAAAGTTAAATCAATTCTCTTTAATTAACGATACATTTTCGACGAATTGCCTGTTAAATAACCTTTTAACGTTTGCCATAATCTACAAAAGTCATTTTGCCTACTTTCTTTAAATTTTAACTCAGATTTCATAAAAATATCTCTGCACTTAATATATTGCATTCAATCAATTTAGGTCCTGAAATGGTCCGACAACTAAACTACTGTACATATGTCTGTAAATAAGGAAGTTAAGCGAGTTACAACGCATGTTTTACAAGCAATGAAATCAAAAGGGGAACCTATTTCTATGCTTACTGGCTATGATTTCTCCATGGCAAGGATTATTGATGATGCAGGAGTTGATGTTATTTTAGTAGGAGATTCTGCCTCCAATGTCATGGCTGGTCATGAAACAACTTTGCCAATCACCCTTGATCAAATGATTTATCACGCTTCTTCTGTAGTTAGAGGAGTGAAAAGGGCTTTGGTGGTAGTGGATTTACCTTTCGGGTCTTATCAAGGGAATTCTCGAAAAGCCCTTGAATCTGCCATTCGAATCATGAAGGAATCTGGAGCACATGCTGTAAAGCTAGAAGGTGGTATTGAAATCCAGGAATCCATTGTCAGAATTCTTTCTGCGGGCGTACCTGTGATGGGACACCTTGGTTTGACGCCTCAATCTATCTATAAGTTTGGTACTTACACCGTGCGAGCTAAAGAAGAAGAAGAGGCGGAGAAATTGAAAGCAGATGCCAAGTTATTGGAAGAATTGGGTTGTTTTAGCATCGTGATTGAAAAAGTCCCTGCCAAATTGACTAAGGAGGTTGCCGAAAGCTTAACTATTCCTATAATTGGAATTGGAGGTGGAAAGCATGCGGATGGACAGGTTTTAGTAACGCATGATATGTTGGGCATTACCAAAGATTTTCAACCTAGATTTTTGAGAACGTATGCTGAATTGTATGACAATATTAAAGCTGCCGCTCAAAATTATATACAGGATGTTAAGTCCAGAGATTTTCCAAATGAAAAGGAACAGTACTAGATTTAAAGCTTGATCAAAATATACTTTGCTCAAAAACCGTTTAGTACGTTGTTAAATCTTTGGTTAAAAACGAAATCAAAGGTTTCTAAATTCTTCATTCAACAAATACCATGCGTAAGAAATTACTCTTGATTTTTTTATTGGCTATCGGCATTGCTGGAGTAATTGGTTACTCAAAGTATCAAGAAATCTTTGCTCCAAATGTTCCTTCCGAATTGGAATCAAGTTATTTGTTTATTCCAAGTGGTTCTGAAATGGAAGATCTCAATCGCTTGTTAAAAGAACAAAACTTTCTTATTGATTCTGAATCATTCAATTGGGTTGCTGACAAAATGAATTTCAAGACTGTTAAGTCGGGACGTTATAAAATCGAACCGGGCTGGAGCAATAGAAAATTAGTTAGCACATTGAGAAGTGGCAATCAAAGTCCAGTAAAAGTGGTCATTAATAATGGTCGGCTTTTAAAAGATGTAGCCGGCAAAGCGGCTGTAAATATCGAAGTCGATTCTATTGCGATTTATGATAAAATAACCGATCGAAATTACCTGCATGATATTGGTTTGAAAAAAGAAACCGCCATGAGTTTGTTCATTCCAAATACCTACGAGTTTTTTTGGAATACAGATGAGAATAAATTCATGGATCGAATGATCAAAGAACATAAAAAATTCTGGTCTACCAATAATAGAGAAGCGAAAGCCAAAAAGTTGAACTTGAGCAAAGAAGAAGTTTATACGCTTGCTTCAATTGTGGAACGCGAAACGGCAAAGTCTGAAGAGAAACCAAGAATTGCTGGAGTTTATCTAAATAGAATTCGCAGAGGCATTCCTTTACAAGCTGACCCGACTGTCGTTTTCGCCCTCAAACAATTTGACCTGAGAAGAGTATTGAAAAAACACCTCGAATACGATTCTCCTTATAATACTTACCTCTACCCTGGCCTTCCCCCCGGACCGATTAGTATGGCTTCGATTTCCAGCATTGATGCGGTTTTAAGTTCTGAAAAACACGAATATATTTATTTTTGCGCGGCACCTGCCAAACCCGGATATCATTCTTTTGCAAAAACGCTAGCGGGACACAATGCCAATGCAAAAAAATACCACAAGTGGTTGAAAGAAAGAGGAATTCGTTAAATTCTGAATCAGTTTAAAAATAACTTCGGTAGACAATAGATTTCAATGCTTATATTACTTTAGTAATTTTGTTATAAAATTTTTAGAATAGTTTGAATTATTCCTATCTTCCGTTTCCAAACATTTCTAACACAAGCTCCGTATAAACAAACTATCAACACATAATTTAATCATCTAGGGTTGTTTTCAATTTATTAGGCTAAAGTAAAGCGGTGTATTGAATTTCATCCCAACAAACAAAAAACTAAAATGGGTTTATTTTCATTTTTAAAAAATGCAGGTGCAAAAATATTTAAGAAAAAAGCAGATACTCCTGCAGCTGCACCAGAAGTAGAATTGTCAAAAATTGATGCTTTAAAAGCAGAAATTAGCCGTTTAGGTTTACCTGTAAATAACTTGGGTGTTGAATTGACAGAACAAGTCATTGTAACTGGTAGTACCATGACAAATGCAGACCGTGAAAAAGTTATTCTTGCATTGGGTAACGTGGAAGGTATAGGATGTGTGGATGATCGCATCGAAGTTACGAATCCTGAACCGGAAGCTAAATTCTATACAGTTCAAAGTGGAGACAGTCTTTCCAAAATTTCTAAAGAAGTTTATGGAGATCCAATGAAATACAATGCGATTTTTGAAGCCAACAAACCAATGTTGACACATGTAGATAAAATTTATCCTGGCCAAACATTGAGAATACCTCCAATGGCCTAACCGATTTTAAAGCAAAAAAAACATTTTACCAAAGCCTGTTTTCATTTTAGAAAGCAGGCTTTTTCTTTTTAAGTCCAGAGCTTGTAATTTTTAATATTCATTTCGTAAATTCCATAATGAAATATTTAAGCCTGCTATTCGCCTTTGCCTTTTTACTATTTTGCTCTTTTGAAAAAGGGGACAACGATCCTGTGAAAGCATTTTTATCTTCCTTAAATGCTGATCAAAAAGAGAAAGTTCAATTGGATTTTTTAGACCTGTCCAGAGAAAACTGGCATTTCTTCCCTGCGGCTATGCTGCCTAGAGTTGGCCTTTCTATTGCTGAAATGAATGCTGATCAAAGAACTCTTTTACATGATTTACTGAAAAGTTATTTGAGTCAAGTTGGCTATCAAAAGGTAACGTCTATAATGGAATTGGAAAATGTATTGAGAGAATTGTCAGGAGATCATGATTTCCGAGATCCAGACAAATACCACGTAACTTTTTATGGTGATCCTTTGCAAGATAAGCGATGGGCTTGGTCTTTTGAAGGCCACCATGTTTCTTTGAATTTTACAATTGTCAATGATAAAGTTTCAATGGCTCCTCGATTTTTGGGTGCAAGCCCCGGACATGTCAAAAGTGGTTCGCAACAAGGCAAAAGAGCTTTAGCCAATGAAGAGGATATGGGTTTGGACCTTGTCAATAGCATGAGCGAAGAACAGAGAAAAATTTGTATTTTTCAAGAGCACAGTTTTTGGGAATTGGTCTCTAACGTATCCACCCAAGTCGCTCCATTAGAACCAGTCGGTTTAGCAATGGATAGCCTTGACCAACAGCAACAATTATTATTAGGCAATTTGATTTACTTATATCTTTCTACAATGCCGGACGAAATTGCGAAGAAAAGATTGGCGGAATTGAGGAAAGAAGAATTTGGTCAAATTCGATTTGGATGGGCCGGTGCCACTGAATTAGGCAAGCCACATTATTACAGAATTCAAGGAAAGTCTTTTCTTATTGAATTTGATAATTCTCAGGGCAATTCCAATCATATACATACGGTTTGGCGTGATTTTGACGGAGATTTTGGTAGGGATATTTTGCGGGAACATTATCATGGGCATGGGCACTGAGTAGGGTCGGTTTTCGAATAGCGTGTGTCTTTCGGTTTTTCTTAGGTCGTGGTTCTTTTGGTTTTCCGTAATTCTTGATTCTTTCGGTTTTCGAATGACGTGTTTCTTTCGGTCGGTCAATCCTTAATCCGTGCATCCTTGGTAACATTTTCCACGGTCGTTCGATTTTAAATACATGAATTCGTGGTCATCTCTTCACGTTAACCCGATTTTAAATACGTGAATTCATGGTCCTCTTTTACTCTACTTCGTAAACCCAAGATGTTAAAAATTTACTAAATCAAGCCCTGCAATTCATTCCTAAATTTTACGTTTGTATTTTTAAATATATGGTTTTAAAAGAATACCGTCCACAAGGAGTTTTAGCTCATTTTATCGAATCTTATCGTAAGATCGAAATTGGTTTTTCTGAAAACCAGTCGCTTGAACTATTGGATTATCCTAGCACCAATATGGATATGGTTTTTAACCTTGGTGGTCAGGTTAACGTATTAAATCCAGAGGGAATAAATCATACGGTTTCTACACACAGTTTTTTTGGTCATTTCAACAAACGATACAAAATCCTTTTATCGAATAATTGCCAACTCTTTAATATAAGATTTTCGGCTAATGGAATATATCCATTGACTAAAATCCCTTTAAAATCACTCTTGAATTCTGGTGTGGATTTAGAACAATTGCTCGGAACAATTGCGCATGAAATCCATGAACGGTTGATCAACGAACCGGTATTTGATAAGCAAGTCGCAATTTTGGACGAAATATTTTTAGCTAGACTTTATCAAAACTTTAAGCAGGATGTCATAATTGAAGAGGCGATCCTTTTGAGCAAAGAATCTAAAGGTTTGATCACCGTTAGTAAAATATGTGATCGTTTGAATATCGGGTATAAAAAGATAGATCGTCTTTTCGCTAAGAATATTGGCCTAAGTCCCAAACAATTTTTAAATACAATTCGTTTTAATCACATAATTCGTGATTTAAGTAGTTCTAAGGACCCCGATTGGATGGATTTTGTTGTAAATTATAACTTCCATGATCAAGCTCATTTTATCAAGGAGTTTAAGAAATTTTCTGGAGTTAGTCCCGGAGGTTTCAGACCGGACTTATGAGTTCACCTTTTTTGATGATAAGGGGACTAAGCCTTTTTGAATTTTTCGAATGTTAAATAATTCCTTCAAAACAACGATTTCTCTTATGAGAACCATTTTACTCTTCAGCTTATTCATTCTTTCTTTCAATCTTTTTGGTCAGAAAAAGGTTTTGTTGGAAAAGATTACTTCTGCCAATTGTGGCTCTTGTCCTAACGCTAGTATCGAGATCGGTGAAATGTTGGAAAACCATCCTGATGTCATCTGGATCAACCACCACTGGTGGACAGATGAAATGGGGAATTCCTCTAGTACTCCTATAATCACTGGAATGAATGCCAGCGGAACACCACAAGGAATGGTTGACCGGGTTGTCTTTGGCAGCAACGCAATACTTGCAGTAGGTAATTTTGAAAATAGAATCCTGGAGCGACTGAACGAACCTGCTTATTGTGATATTGACTTAACCGCATCTATAGACACCGTTCATGGCTTACTCGAAGCGACGGTCAAAGTTCGTTTTAATGAACTCCCTCCAGAAGGTGATTTGCGTTTGAGTCTTATTGTCACGGAAGATGATATGACGGGTTCTGGTTATGGTTGGAATCAAAGTAATTATTATAACGAAACAGCAGGGCATCCACTCTTTGATTTGGGACAACCCATACGAGGTTATGAACATCAAAATGTGGTGAGAAAAACTTTTGACAATCCTTGGGGTACACCTGGTTTACTGCCTTCTGTACCGGAATTAAACTTCGATTATATCCAGCATTATAGTTGGGACATGGATGAGCTTATTCAAAACCCAGTCAATGTTGAATTGGTTGCTGCAGTTAATTTCTCTAGCGATTTAACCAATGAACGATCTGTTCTAAATGCCACTTTCCTCGATCTTCCTAATATGGATATTTTCTTGGATGCAGAAGATTTGGATCCGATCAAAGGTTTGTCTATTTCTCCTAACCCGACCAATGATCTTATTACCCTAACTTTACCAGAAGGTACGTTTGATCTCCAACTTTACAATCTCCAAGGGCAAATTTTAAAAACTTGGTCTAAGCAATTAAATGGTGCTTCCTTGTCTCTAGGTGACTTAAGCAACGGTATCTATATGCTACGAATGGAATCAAATGGTCAATTCAACACACTAAAGGTTGTTGTCAAATAGAATTTTAAAAATCATTCGCATCTTCTCGAGTTCAGATTTTCTGTTTACGCATAGCGTTCGTCCTTTACATAAGGCATTTTTTCCATTTTACTAACTTCAATACTTGGGAATTCAAAGTCCAGTACGATTTTACCTGTTATCAAATAGCAGCCTTTTCCTCTAAAAGGATAACTTGCCAGTGAAGGAGGAAAATGGGTAGTGTCAAAAAAGACGCCTTGTCGGTCAAGCCAGGTTCCAAAATTCATAAGACGGCGATTGACCGTGGTGACATTCTTTCGCGTCACATAGTACCCCAGTAGGGTGACGGTTTGATTGGTAAATTTCAAAAAGTCTTTAGCGGTCAAACGATAATCAGCCAGTAATTTAGTTCTGTTTTCCATTATTCGAAACGGAGAACACAAGGGAAACCCAAGTAGTTCCATTTCATCATAAGCCTGATCCAAATTCCCTTCACTCAATTGCGGCAATTGAAAAGTCTCGTGGCTATTGCCAAATAGGAAACCTGTACCATTGAGTTTTGCTTTTGGATCGTAAGCGCCATTTTTGGTCCACATCAATTCATATTTATTTTTACCCGTAAATCGAAACGCGCCAATTCTGATTAGGTTATCCAGTTGCTCCGGTCCAACATCTACCCTACTCACAAAATCTTCTAAGGAACGGTATTCTTCATTCTCTTGCCTTTCTCTAATTATGCGTTTCACCAAGTTGCGTTCCATCTGATGCAAGTGCACAAAACCGATGTAGATGTCTTTGCCATAAATCGTCGTCAGCCATAAACTCTTATTGATGCAGGGCGCATGGATATTTCCTCCTTGCATACGCGCTTCATGCACATACACTTCTGTCTGATAAAAGCCTCCAAAATTGTTGATCACGGCTACCATAAACTCCAAAGGGTAATAAGCTTTTAGATACAAGCTCTGAAAAGATTCTACCGCATAACTTGCTGAATGCGCCTTGCAAAAAGAGTAGCCACTGAAGCTTTCTATTTGGCGCCAAACTTCTTCTATCAATTCCAAACCATAACCTTTTTCCTTACAGTTCAGAAAATACTTGTCGCGCAATTTTCTAAAAGTATCTGAGGATTTTTTCTTACCACTCATTATCCTTCTCAGCACATCGGATTCATCCAATCCTAAACCCGAAAAGTGATGGCATATTTTCATTACATCTTCTTGGTAAACCATTACACCAAAAGTCTCTCCCAAGTGCTGTTCGAAGATCGGATGTATATAATTAAAAGAATGAGGATTGTGGAAACGGTGAATGTATTCTCGCATCATTCCCGACTTGGCGACTCCAGGACGGATGATCGAACTGGCTGCTACCAAGGTTACATAATTGTCGCAAGCCAACTTTGTCAACAAGCCCCGCATTGCCGGTGACTCAATATAGAAGCATCCGATGCAATGCCCTGATTGGAGTTGCGAACGCACCAGTTTATCTTCTTTGATCGCTTTTACATCACGGATATTAATGGCTTTGCCTTGGTTGCGTTCGACGTGAACGACTGCTTCCTTGATATGTCCCAATCCACGTTGACTCAGTATGTCGTATTTATGCAAGCCCAAATCCTCCGCGCCATACATGTCAAAATGAGTGATTGGAAAACCTTTGGGCATCATCTTCAATGCAGTAAAATAATTGATTGGTCTTTCTGTAATCAATACTCCCCCCGCATGAATAGATAAGTAGTTTGGAAAACCTTCTATCTTTTTACCATACTTAAAAATTTGAGGAGCCAATCCGTGGTGCTTTTCAGCAGCGAGTGGTTCGTCTACCATGACGTCAATTTCCTCTTTGGGCAAACCAAATACTTTTCCCAATTCCCGAAGAATCGACTTGCCTTTGAAAGTGCTGTAAGTAGCCAACAAAGCCGTATGCTCTCTGCCATATCGTTTGAAAATATAATCGGTGACATCATCGCGTTCGTCCCAGGAAAAATCAATGTCGAAGTCAGGTGGGGAAGTCCGAAAGGGGTTGATAAAACGTTCGAAATACAAATCCAATTCCAAAGGATCTACATCTGTAATATACAGGCAAAAAGCCACGATGGAATTGGCACCACTTCCCCGCCCAACGTGGTAGTAACCTGCTGTTTGTGCATAACGGATAATGTCCCATGTAATCAAAAAATAAGGTGCGAAGCCCAAACGAGCAATAACTTCTAATTCTCGCTTGGTTCGATCCTGCGCTTTATCATTTTCTTCACCATAACGCCTTCTGCATCCATTCATTGCTAGCTTCGTCAAAAGCGTCAGGTCATCTTTTTTATCTCCGGTAAATGTTTGCTTGTTATTTTGAAAACTGCTTTCCATATGAATGTCGCACCTTTCCAGCAGTTGTCTCGATTGCTCAATTAGAAACGGATATTTCTCGTAAAATTTATCCATTTCCTGAGGAGTGTAAATCAATTCATTGGGATCTGCAAGATCTTCTTTTTTCAGTTTGGTTATTATGGTATTTAGGTCAATTGCGCGGAGCAGCTTGTGCGTCTTGAAACCTTCTTCATCCAGAAAAGTAGCCGGACTCCAGGCAAGTAATTTCTCTTTGTATTTCATTAGTGGGGAACGGAAAAGATGGTTCACCTCTTCGGGGCGAATTCCGATATACTCGTTTTCACCTAAGAGTTCGGGAGGTCGGGTGTTTCGTGGATAAAGAATGTAGGAATGTTCAAAGGCTGGTGCTGTTTCGGGCAGCGGTTCGTTGTCCAATGAACATTGAGTCAGCAATGCATTGAGTTCCCGAAAACCGTGTTCGCTTTTTGCTATACCGATATAGAGTAATTTATTTTCTTTGCGAAATTCAATTCCTAAAACGGGTTTCACTTTATTTTTTCTGCAGGCTTCAAAAAATGAAAAGGAACAAGAAGTGCTATTTATATCCGTAAGCAATAGTGTTTCTGCACCTCGATCTACCGCTGCCGACACGAGTGCTTTGGGGGAGAGTGTTCCGTAACGGAGGCTGTAGTAGGTGTGGTTGGTTTGCAAGTTTTTAGATGTTTGAAGAGTATTTAGTATTTAGTACTTAGATGACGATTGAGTGTGGGACGAGTAGGTGTTGGAGGTAGTATTCAGTATTCAGTACTAAGTACTGATTACAAAGCACTTGCTTTTCCTATTGCATCCTTGCCAAACCTTTTGCGTATATGATCCAGCTGTTGCAGTAGTTTAATTTCTGAAATGGTATCGTCGAATAGATCTATTTGATAGCTTCCTGAAACTAGGCCACTGAACTTCACGCCTACTAAGCGAATGAGTTGGCGGCGTTCGTAGAGTTGATCGAATAACTCATGTGCAACACGTGTCAGACCGTTGTCATTGGCGGTGTAGCCAATTCTTTTTTGTTTGGTATAGGTATTGAAATCCGTGTATCTGATTTTTATGGTTATGCAAGAAGTTAGTTTTTGCGATTCCCGCAGTTCAAAAGCCAGCTTCATAATCATTTTACTGAGCAAGGCTCTCATCTTTCGCACGTCGATACTGTCCTGCATAAAAGTACGTTCGGATGAAATGGACTTTTTCTCGCTATAAGGTACTACTGGTGAATGGTCTATTCCTTTTGATTTTTTTGATAAACTAAGGCCATGTTTTCCAAACTCCCGTTGCAAAAGATTCGGGGGAATCCTGCTCAGCGTATCGATTGTACGTACACCCATAAAGCTGAGTTTTTTGTACGTCACTTTTCCAATAGAGGGAATTTTTGATACGGATAACGGAGCCAAGAATGCTTTTTCTGTTCCTGCTCTGATTTGAATTTTACCATTGGGTTTGGCTTCTCCTGTCCCTACTTTTGCGACCAATTTATTCACTGACAAGCCAAAAGAAATGGGCAACCCAGTCTCTTTCATAATCCGGGTACGCAGCTCTCCTGACCAGTTAAAACAGCCAAAATAACGGTCCATCCCACTGAGATCCAAATAGAATTCATCAATGGAGGATTTTTCAAATACGGGGGCGTCTTCTCTGATGATTTCAGTCACCATTCCTGAATACTTGGAATAGCGATCCATGTCTCCTTTCAATACAATCATGTCCGGACATAGACGCTTGGCCATCTTCATAGGCATTCCTGCACTTACACCAAACCTCCGCGCTTCATAACCACAGGATGCTACAACTCCTCTCCTGCTGCTTCCGCCTACGACCAAGGGCTTTCCTTTTAGCTTGCTATTATTCAGCAGTTCTACGGAAACGAAGAAGGAGTCGAGGTCGAGGTGTACGATTGATCTTTTCATGTTTTTTTTTAGTATTGAGTATTGAGTACTTAGTATTCAGTATCTAGTAATTAGTACTCGGTATTTTTTTAGTGTTTGGTTTAATTTATAACTATCGTTTTTCATGGGTCAATAATTTAGATTTCGCTCCTCTGGAGCTTAGTCAATATATTTTACTTTGCTATAAAGATGTCGCTCCTCTGGAGCTTTCAATATATTTTTGCTTTGCTATAAAGCGCTCTACTCAATAGCGTTATCTTTATTTTTTCACTTCGCTATAAAGATGTCACTCCTCTGGAGCTTTCAATATATTTTTGCTTTGCTATAAAGCGCTCTACTCCATAGCGTTATCTTTATTTTTTTCACTTTGCTATAAAGATGTTGCTGCTTTAATTAGTTTGAAAAATGTAATTATTCTTACAGACTAGCACTGTAGGTGCGAAATCTTTATAGTACTCAAATAGTAATCGTTTTTAAGCGCCGTAGGTGCGGAATCTATTATTTCAATAGACGCCTTTTTCTTGTATGTTTAAAAATCAGTCATAGAGTTTTCATGTGTTTTTTAGTATTGAGTAATTAGTACTCGGTATTTTTTAGTGTTTGGTTTCAATGCTAACTGGCATAGCTTTTTAGGGCCAGTCAGGTGCAAACCCTGCAAGCAATAAGCATAGAAATATTAACCTGTTTACAGTGTAAAGCAGGTATATCTTTTTATGCAAAGGTTTTTTTGAGCAACGCGAATTAATGCGTCAGCTCAGCTGCTGTAAAACTTAAAAAGGGTGATTGTATGTTTGTTATCTATGTGTGCCGTACTATGGCATCGTTGTATAAAACTAACCACCCCTCGCTCCTTTGTAAAGAGAGAGGGGTAAAAAATACGAATGCATTTTCTCTGCCTTTTGGGCAGGGTAGTTTAGTAAGGAAAAGGAGATTGTCTTGAAAGTTTATTTTACAAAACAATTTGTGTCAAAAATATAAAACATTTTGTTTTTAAACAAGTTTTGGAGGGATTATTTTTGGGATGATTGGTTTTTTGAGGAACCACGGGATTCACGGATTGAGAGGGCGGATAGACGGGAAAGAGTTGACCACGAATTGACGAATTAAAGATCGAACGAACGTAAGGGGTTGACCACGAATTGATGAATTAAAGACGAACGATCGTAAGGGGTTGACCACGAATTGACGAATTAAAACACGAACGATCGTAGAAAAAATCCGTGAATACGTGGTAAAACCTTTCACAAGTCGTTCGATAAAATTTCCTTAATTCGTGGTAAACCCTCTTCCCGTTCGTGCGATTCTAATTCGTGGTAAAACTAACTCACCCCTAAACATAAAAAAGTCGTACCGAGGGGCGGTACGACTCTTTATTATAAATCCTATGAACATATATCCTTGAACAGGACTGACCCTATCAAGATCAGCTGGAGTGTTTCATCCTATTTGTCTTTGAATATTTCTACTCTTTGATTGTAAATTCCTTTTTCAGAAATTGCTTTCAAGAAATACAATCCGCTATCGATATTAGTCACATCGACTTCAACTTTTTTACCATCTACGTTTCCTGAATCATAAACCATTTGTCCATTGATAGAAAAGAGGTAAATGCGTTCTAAATTATTTTTAGCTCCATTCAAGTGTAAGTTGAAAATGTCTTGAGTTGGATTTGGGTAAATGATTAAGTCTTTATCAGAAATTTCATCTCGCTCATTGTCTATTACGATATCAATCGTGATGTCTTCTGTTGGTACACCTTCTACAGTGCTTTGACCATTCATCATAGAAGCATCGCTGAATCCTAGATTCATTTGGACTACGTCGCCTTGGCGGTTACCATCTAAATTATCAATAATAATAAAGCTAACCTGTCCAATTGCACCATATCCGTGAGCTCCTTTTCCTTTTGTTCGCGTATATCCTGCATCTAGCTTGCCATAATAAGGTGCTTTGGTCATACTCAGCATTGGTGAATTATAAGCCAACCAGTTGTCTTCAAAAAAGTCAATTTGGAAGGTACCTTCCTCAACTATTGTTGTATTGAAGTTCAAGGAGAAAGTCAAGCCATTGACATCCAATGCAGGAATGTTTTCCGTTCCTAAAAGAATTTCAATTTGTACCAAATCACCCGGTCCCGGAGGAGTGGTATTCAAGGTTCTGAAGAATAAAGGAATATCTGAATTGTCTTGCGCAACTTCTGAAGTAAGGTTGTGATTCAAACCATAAGAATAACTCATCGCTACAGTATCTTCTGCAGTAATAAAGCCATTTCCATCTGTATCTACATATTTAAGATTGACCACTTCTTGAGAAACTGATGCTCCCCAATTGTTTCCATATTGTCCATACCATTCCATGGAAGCTTCATCTCTGGCTAAGCCAGCGTGTCCTATGCAATATCCAATTGGCAATAAGTCCAACATGTTTACAGTTCCGTCATTATTTGCATCACCAGACCATACACAATCTGTAACACAAAAAGGATCACCGTCAACAGCTATCAAATCACTTACTGTAACTTTTATTTTTACAATCTCACAATTGCCACCAACACAGTATTGGAAATCAAATTCATCTTCGCCAGAGAAACCCGTTGGTGGAGAATACACCAATAAGTTAAAACCAGCCACATATTGATCAAGGATAACTGAGGTAGTTTGTCCAGGATTGTATTCTACCAATCCACCTTCAACAGACTCTTCTTCATTGACTACAAAGTTCCAATCATCGATCGGTACAGTATAGTTCAAAATAAGAGGTGTATTGATAGGTGTCGTTAATTCGAAGGTTGTTACAGATGGATTTTGATTGCTTACGAAAATCAAAACTTCCGCATTTTCACAAGTTCCTCCAACAAATGGACAAGTCCGATAAGTAAATTTATCTAAACCCGTAAAACCATTATTCGGAGTGTACAATACTTGTCCATTGACTTTTTGTGTTGTCCCATTCTCTGCATCTCCTACTGACTGAACATTTAAATCATTTGCCAAATCATTGCTCAATACATCCACTAAAACATCGCTGTTAATGGCAACATAACCATAATCATCCATTGCAAAACTATTGGGTTCATCAACATCAAGAACCGTAATTTTAAATAAAGTAGAAGAAATATTATTAGAGTTTAAATTCCATGCATATTTGAATTCATCAACACCGACAAAATCATTGTCAGGTGTGTAAGAAATAAGTCCATTATTAATTTCACTGGTATTTCCATCGGAGGAAGGAGTTGTTAAATCAAATCCATTGTCCAAAGGCAATAGTACTTCAATTGCTTGATTTTTAGTTGTTACAACTTGAACTGTATTGTGTACTTCATTGTCTGCGTTGATAAAAACCGTTACAACTCCTACATCACATATATCTGATCCGTCAGATCCTTCCGTACAAACGGTATAGTGAAATTGAGCCGTTCCAACGTAATCCGGTTCAGGTGTAAATACTATATAAGAGTCAATCTGCTCTGCGGTTCCTTTATTTACCAAAGGAATATTATTCAAAAGAAGATCACCTGTAGCAAAATCATTTTCCAATACATTGATACTTACCTGTGTATTCATATCTGTCGATACATAATCATCAACCGCATTCACGTAAGCTTCAACAACTTCAAAAACATGTGTTTGGTAAGTCAATTGAGGGCCAGCTGGTCCTTGAAGAGACAAAGATATCGTACAAGTATCCAAACCCAGGTAACCTGCATTTGGTGTATATACTAAATTGAAGAGTGTTCCATTCCCACCGAGAGAAACGATACTGGCGTCACCATGACGAGCAGGTTGCGTTACATTATTGTTCGTGAAAACAGCTGAGTAGTATTCATGCTCAAACGTAGAGTTCATCAATACCTGATGGTATTGAATCTGCGCAGAAGCAGTGGTATACAACCCAGAAATTATCAGGAAGACCAGGAGGGTGAGGAAATTGGATTTTGTAGATGTTGATATATTCATTCGAACAGATTTATGCTATTATAGGATTTATATATATTACAATAATGCATGCAAATGCAGTACCGTTCCAAGACAGATTTAATTAAATGTGAAAGAGTTATTTTCAAAAAACGCCCCTCGCTTTTCGCTAATCTCTTAAATTTTAATACTTTAGCCATAGGTTATTCGTTCTACTAAGTAGCAATTGTGAAAATTTTATTACCGGTAGAAAGAATAAAACAAGGCTTAAAATCTGCCTATTTTTTTAAATTGAGCCTGAACCGTGATATCGTGTTCATAAAAAGGTGGGTCAGGGGGATTAACCAAAAGCTGATAAGGCTTCTCTCGTAGAGTCAAATATACATAAAAATAATTAAAATGCATAATAGTAAATTGTATTCTATTTTATTGGAATTCAATAAAATTGAGCAAAATAAGTTGAGGAAATACTTGGTTTCTCCCTATTTCAATAAGAATGAGGCGATTATAGGTTTGTTTGAAGAAATTTTGAAGTATTTAGCCAAAGAAAAAAGTCAAGAATTTAACAAGGAGAAAGCCTGGAAAAAGCTGTTTCCAAGTAAAAATTATGACGATGTAAGATTTAGGAAATTGAATTCGGATTTGTTAAAATTAGTAGAAGGTTTTTTGGCGCAACAAGTTTTTGATGAGAATCCATTGCATCAAGCTACCTATTTGGTAGAGGCTGTCGGAAAAAAGAAAATGGCAAAGCTCTACAATAGTACAATGAAAACAGCTCGAAGGCTTTCAGATCAACAGACGCACAAACCTGGGGATTACTATTACTATCAATATAAAATAGAAGAAAACTACTATGAGTTGGCAGAATTTGAATTAAAAAGAGGACGAAGATCAAATGTCGAAAAAATCGCTAATAATCTAGATCGGTTTTATATATCAGAAAAATTAAAGTTCTATCTAAAAGTACTTAGTCAAAAGCAGTTTATAAAACATGAATACACCTATCTATTTATAGAAGATATTATTAAACATATTGAAACTCATGATTATGAAAACGTACCTCAAATTGCAATTTACTATCAGATTGTATTGATGTTAACTGATAAAGAAAATAAAACCTATTATTTCAAATTAAAAGAACTATTAAATAAACACGTGCATCTATTCCCAAAAAGTGAAGCAGAAGAAATGTATACTGCAGCAATTAATTATTGCATTGGCTACATCAATAAAGGGAGCATGGAATTCTTGGAAGAGCTATTTTATATTAACGAAGCTGTACTAAAGAACGAAATTATTTTCGTAGAAGGTCAATTACTTCCTTGGCATTTTAAGAACTTTGTAACTGTCGCACAACGTCTCGGAAAATATAAATGGGCCGAAAACTTTATAGAAGTCTATGGAACAAGACTTCCTAGCGAGTTCCAAGAAACAACAATATCCTTTAATAAAGCTCGCTTGATGTTTTATCAAAAGAAGTTTGGTGAAGCTATTATACTATTACAAACTGTAAATTACGAGGACGTATCAGACAATTTGGATACAAAATCCTTACTGCTCCAAACTTACTATGAACTAGATGAAATTGAGCCAATGATTTCACTAATGGAAAGTCTGAGAACCTATATAAATAGGCACAAAGAAATTCCTGTTCAAAGAAGAAAAAACTACTTAAATCTGATTCGATTTTTAAAGAAAATTATTAAAATTAATCCTGGAGAAAAAGAAGTAATTCAAAAACTAAAAAACGAAGTAAAGGAAATGACGGGTATCGCAGCTAACAAAGCTTGGATAGACGAAAAAATAGAAGCCTTATACTAAAAGCAACAAAGCCGA
>CALIAG010000092.1 GCA_938041325.1 uncultured Saprospiraceae bacterium
GGAATGGGTGAAACCATTTGTGGCAAGGATTACTTTTTTCGCTTTTAAAACCCAAGTATTCGCAGCAACAATTTCAACGTGATTAGTTGCTTCCTCAAATTTTTGCACTTCAAATCCAGTAAGTATTTCAACTCCTAATTGCTGAGCATATGCCAACAAACTATTCATCATTTTACCTGTATCTATTTGCCCTTCTGCTTTGTTTAGAATAACCTGATTGATTTGTTTAAATCCAAACTTTTCAATTTTAGGATTATCTACTTTATAAACCTCAGAGACACCTATTGTTTCTTTCAGAAAACGGTTGAGTCTAGGAATTGAATCTCGGCATTCTTCCGCAATCTCTGCATCTGAATTATTGAAAAGCTCATACCCACCCCACTCTTTATAATCAATCTTTGCATCTCCCAATCGCGCTCTCAACTTTTCAAGACCTTTCCATCTTTTTTGAACCAGTTGAAAAACCTCTTCTTCGGAATGCTGGTTGAGATCATCCAACAACTCTGACACAGAACCAAAACAAGCAAAGCCAGCATTTTTAGTACTTGCTCCCATGGGTAAAATCCCTCTTTCTAAAACAAGAACGGAAATAGCAGGCCGTTGTTCTTTAATACTTACCGCTGCACTGAGTCCTACGATACCACTACCTATAATAATGACATCCCTCTCTTGAAGAAAAGATTTTTTTTCCCAATAACTTAGATTTGAATTTTCCATTTGCATTTTGAAAGCTTGATCTTTTTTCTGTCTAGAACATAATCCCTTTTTACTATTGACGAAGATTATTTTTCAAGACAAAGGTAGGAGAACAGTTTGAAAAAGATATTCGTAACTATTTCATCATCTTTCGGAAATATAAAACAACTTCTTTATCTTTGCACTGCGAATAGTTTATTAGTAGTTTGACAGAAATAAATCCAACTTTAGTTTTTATACAAAACCATCGTTAAACAGTCTAAATGTCTAACTTCTAACTGTCTTTTTGTCTAACGTCTTTTTGTCTAACATCTAACAGTCTTTTCGTCTATCCTCTAACTGCCTAAAATCTTAACATACTTAAAATGATTCAAAGAATACAATCTATATTTCTTTTTTTGGCGGCTGCCAGTGCATTTGGACTATTTGCTTTGCCTTTTGCCTCAACAGCGACCCAAGTGCAGTCCTCTGCGATTTTTGCGGATGGCTTATATAATTTAAACGACAACATTGCTTTGCTCATTTTATTTGGCTTGGCAGGTGTGCTTGCTTTGGTCAGTATATTTTTGTTTAAAAACAGAAAAACGCAAATGATGGTTGGTCGATTTTCAATTGTAGCCAACGTTATTGGTTTAGTTCTAGCTTTGGCTTTATTTATGAGAGAGCGTGATATGCTCGGTGCAGCGGAGCCGGATGATGGCTTAGGGCTTTATTTGCCTTTGGTATTCTTGGTTTTTGGTGTTTTGGCGCTGCGTTTCATCAATAAGGATGAAAAATTGGTTCGCTCTTCGGATCGTTTGCGTTAATGGTTTTGCTTAGAGCTTGGGATGTTTAGCACTCAAGCTCTAAGCAAGATCAATTCTTTTAAAAGAAGCAATGCAGTGTTCTACCATTGTTTCCAAGCGTTGATCCCAGCTGCCTTTGACTTCGAAGAACTCTACTTCGAAATGCTTTAAAGTTTTGCGATGAAAATCATCTAATCTATTTCGTTCCGATTCCTGCATTCTTGTCCCATCCTGAATAAATGGGAAGTCATTACACAGATAAAAATAATGATCTCCAGCATTGGTTCTATAAATACTTTCATCGATTGAAAGGTATTCTCCAAACCCAAAGAGCGCGTAAGATTGGGTGATGTGAATGTCCGTATCTATGAATACAAAAGGAGACAATTCTTGGCAAGTCTTTTTGATCTGATTAGCATGTCCTTGGGCAATTCGTATCAATTGATCCATTGAAAATTCGCTCGAATCTTCTACAATTTCCCTTCCCACTTCTTTTACCAAACTAGAATTAAAATGCTCCGCCAATGCTTTTGCTAGTGAACTTTTTCCTGTTGATTCAGTTCCAAGTAGAATTATTTTTTTTTGGTAAAATGCTTTAACAGAATTCGGTAAAAAATGCCAGTTCATCAAAATATTTTCCCGTATGATCGTTGCCGAAATGGGAATTAAACTTCTGTTCTCATCAAAGAGAATATGATTGATGTTCATGTATTCCGCCAAATAATCGCCATACTTTTCCGAAGTAAAAACAACATTGACATCTGGAAGCAATTCTAAAAATTTCTCAGCCCAAATTTTAGACACCTTTCTGGAGGAGACAGAAGAGTTGGGCAACTTATTCTCTTCATAATCCAAACCAATAATTTGAATTTTAGTAGAATCTAAAAAGGTATCGCGTACCCATCCCGTTCGAGTTGCTTTGCCAATATTTTCTTTGTCACTGCAACAGACTATTACAATAAGTGAATCACATCTTTCTAATGCGAATCGGATCAATTCCTCATGCCCTTTATGAAAAGGCAAATATTTTCCAAAAACGAATCCTTTTGTCATAAGCAGAAAGTCAAAATAGTATTAATAGTAAATTTAAATGAATTTTCAGAATAGGCGAGGCGAAAACATGATTGAACGATTCCGACAGGATGTATTTCCTTTGGACGTGCAAGTAAAGGAACCGTTAACGGATGGGATTGCTTCCTTTGGGCTAGGGAGTATTTTTAACGAAGAATATTCTAAAAAGTCGTTCAAGGTATCTATAGGGAGGCTGAATCAAGGACTATGAATACTTAAGAAGTAACCTCATATATTCAAAAAGTTAAGCAAATAAAGGTTTGGAACTTGTTTTTCTAAATAC
>CALIAG010000093.1 GCA_938041325.1 uncultured Saprospiraceae bacterium
CTCTTATCTGAGCTTGCATTGAAGAGTAATTTCCGATATTCTAGATTGTACAATGGTTCAGCTAAAAGCGATATTCTCCTTGTCGGAAATTCAAGAGGTTTAATTTTTTATCAACCTTATATTGAAGAATTAACTGGTAAAAGCACTCTCAATATCAGTTATAATGGAATGCCAATAGATGTGGCAAAAGTAATGGTGGAAGACTACCTTGATAAATACGGAAACCCAGAATCCGTTCTTATTGATGTCACGATGTGCGATAGAAAAAATGGAGCATTAATCAGTGGGTTTAATTTTTATACTTCAGAAAGCCCACGCATGGCAAAGCTTATCAGCAAGGCTTCACTTACGTCCTATAACGGAGGTTTAGTAAGCAAGCTTTATAAATGCAATGGTGAAATTTTTCAAAGAGCAATTTATTATTTGAAAGGTTCAGATGAAGATTGGTTAACTGATCGATTGATCACAGATCACTTTTTGGAAAATGTTGAAACCGCTGAAGTTTTGGATTTTAACTTTGAGAAAGGAGAAGATTACGATACTGATAAATCATCTCTTTTAATTGATTTAAAAAACTTGGTTCAAATTCTTAAAGAGAAAGGTGTGAAAACACATCTGGTAGTGAATCCATATTATCCACCTTTTGTAGATAAGTTTATTGGTTTTGAAAATTGGAAAAAGACCATTGAAAATACAACGGGTGAAAAAGTAAGAGACTATTCTAAAGCAATTAGCGATGTCAAAGGCTTTGGAGATTACCAACACTTAAACAAATATGGAAGTAAGTTATACATCGATATCCTGAAAAAAGATGGTTTACTTCCTTAATTCAGATCTATTCTTCTCAATCAATTTTTACATTTAAATAGGCTTCCTTTTCCTTCATGTGTTTCGGAATTTTATCCTTAATGGAATTGCTGAAAGCTTTTATTATATTTTCATTAATAGTGAATTTATGATAGACCAAACTGATTTCTCTAACGGGAGCAGGAGCTTTGAACAACTGTAGCTTTTGTTTTCTATTCGTTGAAAATCCTCTGGATGCCAATTCTGGAATCACAGTTATGCCACCATAATTATCTACCAAACTCATCAAAGTTTCAATGCTTCCTGCATGGTAGTTAAGCTGAGAATCATTGGCACTTTTAAGCTCACATAAATTTATGATTTGGTTTCTAAAACAATGCCCTTCTTTTAGAATCCACAACTTTGTTAGGTCAAGATCTTCAGGTAAAATATATTTTTTGTCTTGGTTCGAGGCCGAGTAAGCCATAAACTCCTCATAATATAAAACGTCTTTTTCTAGTTTCATTCCCTCTACGGGTGTTGCCAATATTCCAACATCCAACTCATTATACTGGATTTTAGAAACTAAATTTTCCGTAATAACTTCTTCGATATCCAAACTTATTTCAGGAAAGCTTTCTGTGAAATTTCCAATAAACTTTGGGAGCAAATACGGTGCAACAGTAGGGATGATTCCAACCCGTAGGTTGCCCTTCATTAAATTGACATTTTCACCAATCTTCATCATTGAAGAATATTCGTAAATAATTCTTTCCGCGTAAGGAAGAATTAATTCGCCATAAGGACTTAGCTGGACTGGATTGGTTTGCCTAATAAAAAGTTTTTCACCTAATTTTTCTTCGAAACTTCTAATCGCCATACTTATCGCCGGTTGAGAAACATGGCAGTATTTTGCTGCTTCGCCGAAGTTAGATCTCTTGGCTAAGGCAACGAAGTATTTCAAATGATGGATATTCATACTACACTAAGAATATTGAATGAATAGAAATGAGTTTATTTTTTGAACACAAATTATACATCTAATTTTACTGCAAGCTCCTCCAGTCCTCGAAACCTAGCATGATCTGCTGCAGATTTACCTGTTGAATCCTTTAGTGTTTTATCAGCACCTTTTTCTAGCAATAAATTAATAATTTCTATTTGACCAAAGGTTGCCGCATATATAAGAGCCGTTGCTTTGTTTAGATTCTGGATATTAATGTATGCACCATTTTCAATCAGTAGCTTTGTAATGTCCAAATGTCCTTTAAAGCTAACTCCAATTAAGGCTGTATTCCCTGCAGCATCAGTTGCATTTACATCACAACCTTGATCTATAAAATACTTTGTCATTTCTAAATGCCCATTATAACTGGCAAGAATTAAAGGAGGAAAACCCTTTGGATCCGTTAGTTTTAAAACACTTTTATCCTTTTCTACGATAGATTTTACACGAGACAAATCTGCAGATCGAATAGCTTCAAAAATAGTCATAGTAAGTTTGTTTGTTATTAATTATTACTTGAGTAGTTCTACAAATTGGGTTTGTAGTCGCTTGAAATTACTACTTTTTAATAATAAGGAGAAATAATGATGTTTATAAGTTCATAACAATTTCTTATGAATGTCATCGCTTGTTTTTTGACAACTACCAATAAAAAAGCCTGACAATTTAATTGCCAGGCTTTTTTACTATTTCGTTATTAGAAATACTACTTTTTTCGAATAGATTTTGGTGCACGTTTTTCAGCATCTTCAAGTGAGATTCCAATCATTTCTTCCAATAGGATCTTTGATTGCATCACGTCATTCTTAGCCATTATCTGAGCTTCTTTAGATGAAAAATAACTCATAGATGAAGCATTGAAATCATCAAATCCAATCTCGCCGTTTTCGAACTTTTGTCCTGTTATGATATAGCTATCATAAGAGTCATCTGTCGCTTGGGTTCTTGTTTTAAAAACTTCAATCGAATTCAAATGACTATGGTATCTTCCGAGTACAATTTGACGAACATTGAGTTTTCTTTGATTGATTCTATGATCCGCAATTATGACTTTTTGCTCTGCAATTTGTTTTTTCAAAGGTCTATTCGTAAAAGTTCCTAAATTTATTGACGCTCCAATATTCCATATCGGAAAAGGTACAAATAAGTCATTTTGAACAGTTTGGTCTTGCCAAAAAAGAATGTAGCTCAAGTTGACTTCATTGAAATTTACAGAAGCAGTTATATTATTATGCCATTCTTGTTTTTCAAGTGTCACTTCCTTTTGCGCGATGTTTAACTCGTTTGCTAGAATTTTAACATCTGGCTGATTGTTCCAGGCTAGCTGAACCAAATAGTCTTCAAAGTCTTTTGCTCTGTGCTCTGGAGGCAAGACAACCTTATCATAATCTACTGTTTGAGCCTGTACAGAATCAAAAAGAACAAATGATAGAACTAAGAGTAGTATATTTTTAGTATTCATAATATTATTAGAGATCATAATTCAAGATTTGTGCCGAACATTATCTTTTAGCAATGAAATACCTTTACTAGAGTTTACCTTAGGGTCGAATATTAATTTAATGTCTTCTAATTTTGACCTGTATGGGGCATTTCCAACTCCATCATCGAAATCTTTCAATTTTACAATCATAGCTAAAGCAATGTAAAAAATTATACTAGTAGGTAAGATCACACTTGCCTCTTGAGGGTAGTTTGCAATGCCCAGCTGAAAAAACATTATGGTCAGGGCAAGGTAAATAACTTTGATTTTAGGGTTTCTGACTCTTAAGTAATAGTAGATACTTGTTCGTAAAACTTGAAAGTAGAAAACGCAAAAGATGATCAATCCTATCCAGCCTGCCTCTACTGCAATTCTTACATATAAACTGTCATGGGCAAAATCAGAGAGTTCAGAATCTGGTGAAAACCTTTTACCCCAAATCCCTGTACTTCCCAATCCTCCTCCAAATGGATGAGAGTAAATAAAGGGTTGGATCTTTTTCTGATTATTTAATCTAACCATTACAGTATCATCACTTTTAGTAAAATCAAAAGCGGATTGGATTCTATATAAAACCGCACTATTAGTCGATTTCATAACAAATCCAGCTCCTAAGACGAAGAAAGCAAGGATACCTATTATATGGGATTTTTTTAGCGTTAGAATAGTGAAAAATATAAACCCAACAGGAACCAAAACAAAAGGTGTTCGCGAGCCTGCATAGGCCATTGCAAGAAACATCATAGATCCCGCAGCGACTAAAAATAATTTCTGAATTCTTTTAAATGGTCCGGTTGCAAGTATCCAACACAATGTTCCAGAATAGGCCATAAATATCCCGAAATTGGTAGGATCAGAAAAGAAAGAAAATATTCGAACCCGCGACCATTGGAAGATAAGTTGGAATCTTTCTGGATCAGAAGTAAGCCAATTCATTTCAATACTACTGAAGCCAAAGTATTCCTGTTTTAATCCATAAGCGGCAGAAATGAAGGCCAGAAATATGATGAACCTAAGAATTTGAAAAATCGATTTTAAACTGGAGAAAGCATAACAAGCAATAAAGTACAACAGAATTAATCCTGCCATGGATCTCACGGTAAAGAGCCAGGCGAGTTGAGAGTGTGCCCAAGGGTTAAGTACTTGTATCACGTTGTAGAATACCCAGATAATGATATACGCGCTCAACGGATGCTTTGCAAAACTAAAGTCCCTTTCCCTAATTTGTTTTAGTAACAGACCAAAGAACATCACAAAGAGCAAAATATCCAAGGTGGTTCCAAACGGAGCCTGGATCACCTTTGTAACGACTCCAATTAATATAGCCAGTGATAGAATAAAAGTAATTCCAAAGACTTGGTTGAACATGCAAACCCCAACTAATGGGATTGAAAGCAAAAACGCAAAAGCAATGACACCATATTTCAAATCTAACAAGGATATGAAGTACGCCATTACCAATGCCAATGCAGTTAAGAGCGTGTAGCCCAAAATGCTATCCATTTTTTCGGTAATGATTTGACCGAAAAACCAGGATTTTAAAGAATTATATGTTCTAGCAATTGCTTCCACTAAATTGATTTAAAAGAACAACACTTTCATAAAACAAGCTAACAACAAGCCTGCACTCAATGAAATAGCTAAAAATTCTATTGTTTTTTCCTTCTGTGAAAGTTCTACATTTTCGTATGGATCGAAATCGTAGTCTGATTCAAAATCGTCTTTATACATTTTCTAATTTTTGTAAGTCATCAATATTTTCTTTTGGAGCTTCTAATTGTCTATCACCTTCCATCATTTGATCAAGCAATGATTCTGAACCCGAAGCTTTCTCATTCTCAATTGCCACATCATCAAAGTCTTTCATTTTTACAATAGCTGCACAGGAGACATAAAAGACCAAACTTGTTGGCAGCTGAACAATTGCTTCCTGCGGATAATTGGCAAGAGTTAGCATGAAAAATATGACAATAAAACAGAGATAGAAATGCCGGATTTTGGGATTCCTCACCCTCAAATAATAATATATGGCGGTCCTTATGACCGTAAATAGAAAAAGGCAATATATAGTCAATCCAATCCACCCCAATTCAACCGCAATTCTAACAAACCCACTATCATGTGCAAAATCTGCTAGAAAGGAATCCGGTGTAAATCTTTTGCCCCAAATCCCAGAACTTCCCAATCCTGCGCCAAAAGGATGTCTATAAATAAAAGGTTGAATCAAGGATTGATTTTCTAATCTCACCTTCATCGTGTCATCACTCTTAGTTGGATCAAAAGCAGATTGGATTCTGTACATCACAGCACTACTTGTTGATTTCATCATCACACCGGTACCTAATACGAATACAGCGGCCATCCCTATGATGTATTTCTTCTCTAGGGTCATCATAATTAAAATCAAAAAGCCGAATGGAACCAAAACAAATGGCGTTCTAGAACCTGCATAGGCCATGGCAAGGAACATGGCTCCACCGCCAATGGCCAGCCATATTTTATGCTTCATTTTAAAAGGTCCAGTTGCCATTACAAAGCAGAAAGTCCCCATGTAGCCCATGTAAATTCCAAAATTAGTGGGGTCAGAGAAAAAGGAAAAAATTCTCATTCTTGACCATTGGAAGATCAGCTGAAACCTTTCTGGATCTGCGTAAAGCCAAGACAATTCAGCGGTTGTAAATCCAAATATTTCTTGTTTCAATCCATATAAAGCGGAAATAAAAGCAAGAATAATAATTGTTTTTATTGTAATGATAATAGATCTTAAATCCTTAAACGCGTAGCAAGCAATAAAGTAAAATAGAATAAGTCCAGCCATACTTCTTACAGTATATAGCCAAGCCATCCTTGATCCTGCCCAAGGATTCAATACTTCCATCAAATTATATAAAACCCACACCATGATAAATACACTGACGGGGCTTTTAGCAAAGTTTTTCCTTCGTTCTTTAAGCTGATTAAGGAGTAGACCGAAAAAAGATAAAAACAGCAGGCCGTCCAAAGCGGTTCCAAATGGCACTGACGAATATTTCCGAAGCAGCTCAATGGATATCGAAATGGTAAGAATAAGGACTACACTAAAAGTTTGATTAAATAAACATGCTCCCAAAACTGGGACACCAATTATTGCAATCAATATTAAGAAGCCATACTTCAATTGAAGAGCTGATATAACATATCCCAAAGCAATTGCAATACTAATTAGTAGTACATATCCCAAAGGATTGTAGAGCTTTTCAAAAAACACTTGTTTGTTAAACCAGTGCGTTATATGGTTGTATGCTTTTACAACTGCAGCCATTTTCTCATTTGTTGGTTAGGTCCTGTATGTTCAATTCGTTGCCTTTTCTGGCATATATTTTTCAACAATTTTCCAAAATTGTTCAATTCTTGCTGACCAAGTATTGCTACTTGCGAGTTGGTGTCTTTGCTTAGCGAGTTCGTTATTGTCCTCAGCTAACGCTTTATTTATATTTTTTATAAAATCTTCCTCGGTTTCGGATAAATAGATGTGCTCCTTAAAACTACGGATATCTTTTGAAAAATTAGTAGCAATTACAGGTTTTCCTGCAGCGAGATATTCATTTATCTTTAAAGGGTAAATACTTCTTGTGAGTGTATTACATTGAAACGGAATAATCGCACAATCAAATTGCTTTAAATAAGGAGGAAGCGCTTCTATTGGTCGTTTACCTAAGAAATGAACGTTCTTCAATTTGTCAAGACCAATTTCTTTGTATTCTGTGTTGTTAATCGGTCCAATAAATACGAGGTCTTTTTCAAGATTGCTTTCCGCCACCTTCTTTATCAAGTTATAATCTACTCTCAAACTGTCGAGGTTCCCGATGTAACCGATGATCGGGCCTTTTATTGATTTGAGTTCCTCAGGTTTTTCAAAATCTTCAAATAAAGCCTTTTCAAAAATAGCTATATCAACTGCATTGTTGAGTGTATGAATATTATTTGTAAAAGGAGACTTTAGTTTTAATAATTCAGATGATGTAACTAAAGTTAAATCAGCTTTTTTTATTGCTTCTTCTTCCAAATAAAGACCGTGCTTGGCAGTGTATTCATCCTGACTAATGTCATCTACACTTTGATAGATATTCAAGGCAGGTTGCAGCGTTTTAGGCAATTGATGTCCAAAAAACGGATCGTAACAATTGAGCAGAATGTAATCTTTTATGTTGTGATCTAGAATCAACTGCTCCAGTGATTGCGCGATAATTTTCTGATTCTTTTTAAAAAAATAATTATACAAACTACCTTTAGAAAAAGAATTTATTGGATAGGTTAAAGGAGGAGTTACGCTCACGAAATTATCGCCTACCTTTTCATCCTTTTTATAAGAATTTTTAGTTCTAGATAAGTTATTTCTTTTTGAGCGATTGGCCTCTCCTTTTAACTCAACATAATAGTCTTTGTAAGAATAAGGATGATTGACATAAAACAAGCGATTGCGTTTAGCAAATTCCTTTGCCATTGCAATAGAAATGGAAGAGTAGGGACCGTCCCACTTAAACAATCCCATTAATATTATATCACAATCTTTATTCATTTTAGATATCCCCTTTAAATTTCTTACAGATAACATATTCCTTTTGTTAGTTGTTGGAATTCTGCAAAAGCAAGAATTCTTTTGTAACTAAAAAATCAAAGGGGAAAAAATTAATGTTGGTATTTTTTAAACCTGGCAACCTGTTTAATATGCAATGGCTCTTGCGATATACGGGACTCAAACCAGATGTTTTCAAAACATCAATTAGTTTGTTATGCGTAAGGTGGTTTAAACCATAATAAGCTTCCAGTAAATCACTTTCTTCTTCACCCACAATTTGAATATTGTTTTTTTCAATAAGATTGTGAATCATCTTTTTAGGTAAATACTGGCACCATGGAATTTTTACAACGTGAGTCACGTGTGATGCATATGGACTCTTCCAAGGTGGGTAGGTTACGAAGATTCTTCCTCCTTCAGCAAGGCAGGTAGAAAGTTGTTTAAATATCCTTTCAAGAATAGGAAATTGAATGTGTTCTGCTACGTCATTTAAAAATACGTAATCAAATTTTTCGTCTTCAGAAAGTGGTGTATCTAAAATGTTTCTTTTTTCGAAAGTAACATTTTTTATTCCCAGTTTCTCTTGTAATGTTTTGGAGATTTTGATATGGTGTCCATCAATATCAAGTCCATAAACTTCACAATCCCAATTGTCTGCATACCATAAGCTCATTCCTCCCATTCCGCAGCCAAAATCAAGAATTTTTTTCCCGTTAAGGTCAAATTTTTCTCGGATTAATTTTTTGTCAATTGCTAAATGAGGAGCATTGTCATTTCTGAAATTATCTTCAGCGTATAATACTCCTTCTTCAAACTGTTCTTGTGTCATGATATAAAATTGATTTTAAACTTCAGTTTTTGATTCTATTAAATTATTTTTTTTTCCTAAATATCCTTTGGCCATATTAAAGGCTTGTATATAAAAGTCGTAGGCATAGTAAAAAGAGTTATGAGCCTTTACTCCAAACATTTTATACAATAATATTTGGTTGCCAAAGAAGGTCAAAATATAAGTTGTTAGCGTTCCATATGCCGCACCGATTATTCCATATTTACTAATAAAAAACCAATTGAAAAATGCATTTAAAAAAGCACCGATTATAGTGAATACAAAATTTATTTTAGGTTTTCCAATAGAGTCTAACACTGTACCGAATTGTATCGCAAAAGGTAAAAACAATCCAAAAAGTATAGTTAATCTTAAAATAGGAACAGCTTCGATATATTCTTCCGTAGCAATAATCCTGATTATGAATTCAGGGAAAATTGAAATGAATAAAATAAACGGAAGTATTAATGCGAAAATAGCCCCTACAGATTTTTCATATAAATTCCTAACTGCTTGCTTGCCATCTTTTGCTTGTTTTGCGCCTTGAGGAAAGACAACAGATGCTACAGACATAGAAGGAACTTCAATCAAGTTCGTGACCTTAATGGCTGCTTCATATATAGCTACAGCAGAAGGCCCAATTAAACGCCCAAGCATTAATCTGTCAATATTCTTGTAGAGCATGGTACTTAGGTTCGTACCACAAACAAAAACTCCGAAATAAAATAATTCAGCAACCCATTTAAATTCTAATTTCCAATTAAATCTTAAATATCTCTTAGCAAAGATATAGGCAATTATTGATCCTAATAAAGCTGCTATAATTTGGAGCCAAGCCAAATCCAACAATCCGATATCGTAATTTGCTACAAAAGCACCGAATACTATGAGGAAGAAGATTCCTTTTCTACCGAAGTTACTCCAGAAGATGCCTTTGAAATCTAAATTTGCCTGTTGTGTAAAGTTAAATTGGTAAAAAGGAATTAATAGGAATAATGTGATGCTGTAAACTTTAAATAATTCTGCAGCAGCTTCCACATTAAAATAAGCTCCAATTTGATGAGCAGTAAAGAAAATCAAAATGGAAAATATGGCTGTAAGAGAAAAATTCAAGAACAGAGAAGCCGTTGAAATCTTTCCATAGTCTTTTTCTTCTGCAGTTGTAAGGTATTTTACAGTTGCATTTTGAATGAGACCTATCAAGCCTACTTCTAAAAATGAGGTTACTGCCAAAAAGATGCCCCATGCACCCATTTGCTCCATTGTAAGGATTCGAAACAAAATAAGCATTGTTCCAAAACCAAAAACGAATACAGATCCCTTTTCAAAAATACTGAAAAGGCCTGACCTCAGCCAATAAGAATTCTTAGGTGGTGACACTTATGTTTTTAGATTGTAAGTATGATTAAATCTTGATTTAGAGGGGTATTGGAAATGGAAAGCAAACCCTTGATCAAAATTAATCCAAATTTCTTATGACGCAGCCTTAATTTAAGTTTTTCAGTTCAATTTTATTGAGAACTGCGCCCATGAATTTATTTCCTAGGCTTTTGAGGAAACCAATTGAGTTTTTATCAGCATTTCTTATTTCAGAATCTGCTGAAAAAACGGCAATTACTTTATCCACAAAATCAACCAACTCTTTAGTGTCAGAATAGTCATTCATGGCTGATGATTCAAAGAAAATATAATCGTAGTTACTACTTATTTTATCAATAAAACTTTTAAAGTTTTTACCTGCAAAAACCTCAGAAGGAGATTGATGCGTTCCTTTATTACCGATAATATCCACATTGTCTAAATTGAATAGAGAATTAATCTTTTTAGACATAAAATCGCCTTCAAGATTGCTTTCGCCTAACAATTGAGAATTCAACATATTATCCGTTCTGCCTTGTTTAGACATTTGGGTAAGCGTGTTGTTTTTAAAATTGGTATCGACAATAAGTATCTTTTTATTTTTAATAGTTAATGCGTGAGCAAGTGTTACAATCATGAAGGTTTTTCCTTCTCCAGCTTTTGTACTAGTGAATAAAAACTTATTACCCTCAGAATTTTCGACTATATATCGAACACTCCGCAATGCTTCTTTAAAATTATCTAATTGTTTGTTTTGACCATTGGAACTAAACAATTGTTTTAGATCCAGGTTTTTCGTTTTCACTTTATTCAATGTCCCAATTAAATTGAGATTGGTGAACTTTTTGAATTGATGAGGAGAGTTCAAACTGATATCTAAAAAGGCCAAGAGGAAAATCAAAACAGTTGCTAGAGTTCCACTAACTACACCCGCAAAGGCAGATAGAATCACTTTGTGTTTTGGCTCTGCTTTTTCTGGAACTTGTGCATGTTCCATTAATTTCAATGGATAAAAGGAATGACCTAAATTAATAATTTCATCATTCAACTTACTTCTTGCATTTACATAATGTTTCTCAAGAAGAGTAATGTCTTGATCTAAATTAGAAAGCATATTCTCATCAACAACATAATTGTCTGCTCTTCTTTTCAAGCTATTCAATCTAATATCAATCGATTTTAATTTCGTTTCAGATTCTTTTAATTCCAATTCTTTGTCAATCCTTTTTTCAAAAAGAGATTCATCTGTTTTATCAAGCTCGTCATCTTCAATAGCGACTTCAAGTTTAGCTTGTTTGCCCAGAGCATCTTCCAAGTTCTTTTTGATTAAGTCTCTTCTTTTGGCCAAACTAGCGTCTTTTTGACCACCTTTAATATATTCATTATTCAGCTGCTGAATGGTTCTTTTCATGTTGGCAATTGCTCTACTATTAAAGCCTACACCAGATTTATTATCTTTATTATGACCATCAACATCGTTTTTATATTTATCCAAACTGCGAACATGTGATCTCAAAGCAGGTAAGCTTCCTACTATTCTTTCTTTTTCTAATTCCAGCTCTGTGATTTCAGAAACTAATGCTTGCGACTGCTTGTCGAGGTTCAACAAGTTTTTATCAAGCTTATAATTTTTCTGGATATTCTTTTTCAGTTTCAACTCAAATTCAATTGAGTCAGATAAGCCTTGAAAATAGGTAACTGCTGAATCGTCTTTTAATTGCTGTACTTTTTTATGCGATCTGACATAAAGTTCACAGAATTCATTTACCGCAAACCCGCACAAATCCGGATGTTCAGATGTAAATTCAAAAACAATATTATCTGTATCTCCATTTCTTTTGACAGTGAGATGATCCTCTATCAGCGTTTCGTAATCGTATCCATAGGCTTTTGCTAGCACTTTATATTTTCTTTCAGTGTCAGCATCATCAAAGGTGTTTTCTAAAGCTGCTAATTTTTGAGTTAAAATCTCTTTAATTTCTTTAGCAGTCTCAGAATCTACGATTATCCCATTTTCTGGATCTTCTTCAGGTACACGAAAAGCAGGTTCTGCTACATTTACATTATCGAAAGCAGCTAAATCATGCTCCAATAATTTAAATGACAGATACCGCACATTGCTTCTGCTCTGAATATTGCCAATAAGATTTCCGAATGACATTTCAACTTGAAATTTCTGGACGAAGATGTTCTCTTCCTTTACATTCAGACCTTGCGGTCCAATGATCCCTGTTGAAATGATGCCAGTTGCTTTGAAGACAAGCTTTTGTTTGTTAACAAAATAGAATGTAGCAACTGATGAAATGACCATGATTAGTAAAATCAGCCATTTACGTCTCCCTAGTATGTTTAAAAAGTATTGTAAGTCCATGTATCTATTTCATGCGTTGGTTAGGCGCATTTGTTAGGTGAAAAAAATTGTAAGTTTTCGGAACAAGGAGGACTTAGCTATTAACTATGTAATTATTTTTTTTCTGTTTTAGAGACAAAAGGAATTACAAGTTTAGCATAAAAGGAGCATAAAAACAAGATTTAAAAAAAGAAAGTCTCTTATTATATTTTCTTATAATATGCTCAAGATCAATGAGATTCGTCGGAATTTGGGAAAGACCAATTATAATTTGGCGTAATCAGCTTTTAATAAATAATTCTAGAAATAACTTGAAAGTTTTCTCAAAAAATATATTCAAAAGTTTTTCTAGAGATTAACTTCTCATCAATTTGTACACAAATTTAAGCTTTTTTACATACATAATACACTCAAAAGCATACAATATCTTAAATTGACGGTGGGTATATATGATTTAACTATTCACTTACGAAAAGGTGATATTTTATTATTTTTCATATGATGGAATTTTATGAATTATAAAATATTGAAAAATAGCATCCTAGGAGCTAGATTTGAAAAAGATAAAGATTACACCATCGTTGGTGCTGGTATAGCGGGTTTACTTTTAGGATTTTATTTAAAAAAAGCAGGAGCGTCTTTTCGAATAGTTGAAAAATCTTCGAGGGCTGGGGGACTGCTCAGTACTCATATTGACGAATTCGGAATTACAGAAACAGCTGCCAACGGATTTTTATTATGTTCAGAAATGGAAGAGCTTTGCAAAAAGCTTGATTTGACCTTGAAGCCTGCGAATAAAAGTGCCAAAAAGAGATTTCTCGTTAGAGATGGTGTTTGTAAGCAAAATCCATTGAAGATGACTGAAATGTTGAGGACTTCTTTTAAATTGGTTTTTTCAAGAGCAAATCAGTTTAAAACTACTAAAGAATTCGGACATACTTTATTGGGAGAACCATTTACAAAGCAAGTAATGGAACCTGGTTTTCAAGGAATTTATGGCGCTTATTTGGATGAATTGAGTTTTCCAGGAGCAATGACCACTGTTGCTAAAATTCTAAACCAAAGTTCTTATTTACCTCTCGCTTTAATTAAAAATAAAAGAAAAGAGACCAATAAATCGACATCCCTGAAGAAAGGAACGCACAGTTTCGAAAAAGGGATGCAGGAGTTGACATCGAAGCTTGCATATCATTTAAGAGAACATATTGCTTATGAAGCTGACGGTTTGGACATAGGAACTTGGGAAAATTTGATCTTAACGACTCCAGCTTTTGTGTCATCGAATTTTTTTGAAGGATCTCTTAAGCAACTTTTAAATCGAGTTAAATATTCTCCTATTATAAGTTGTACAGTAATTTACAAAAGAGAAGATCTAAATCAATTCAAAGATGGCTTTGGTTGTTTGATTCCAAGATCAGAAGAAATGAATTCCTTAGGGATTTTATTTAACAATTGCATTTTTAAAAATAGAACAGTCGACAAAGATCATCTGAGTTTAACAGCAATACTGCGAAGCGATGATGAGAACCAAATTATTGATCGGATGGATGTGGATATCAAAAACTTGGTACACGCTGATGTGAATAAATTATTTGATGCAACAAGTCAACCTCAAAATTATTATGTTTTTAAATGGGAGAATGGTATTCCATTGTATAGTCCAGAACTGTACAACAATTGGTTTAAAATGGATGAGTTGCTTAAAAAGGAATATCAAGATATTCGTTTATTTGGAAATTATACGGGTGAGATTTCAATAAGAGGAATGTGTGAGATGGCAGCGAAATGGGTTGGATAGTTTTAATCTTTTTTCTGTAGGAAAAATCAAATGAAAATGAAATTTATGTTTTGATATAAAATTTTCTAATTAGCATTATCGTTTTAGGTTTGCCTCGAATATTTGAAAACGAAACTAACTCATCTATGAATAACTGTAATGTTAAATCTTTCTCTTTATTTTTCTTTCTTCTTTTGTCGTCGATTCAGACTTTCAGCCAAGTAAAGTGGGGTGTAAAAGGTGGATTGAACTATACTGGGAATTATTATGAAATTAAAGAGGGGATTATCGAGGATATTTCAGACCTGACTAGTTTTAGGCCGAGCTGGCATGCAGGAATTTTTATTGATTTTCAAATTACTAATAAATTTGGAATCTCACCGGAAATATTGTTTTCAGATAAAGGTTATAATTTTTCCAGTACCATTTCGAGGGGAGAAGAAGTTGCTGTTCATTTACAATATGTAGATATTCCAATATTGGCTTACTACAGGTTGCTTCCACTGATTTACCTTGAAGCTGGTATTGAACCAGGTATTTTGGTCAATGAATATTTAAGTTTTTCAGGTGGTAATAGATCAATATCTGATAATGAAGATTTTGATTTATCTTATCTTATAGGAGCGAAAGTTGGGTTCAACGATTCTTTTCACGTTGGCGTTCGTGCAAATTTAGGACTAAAGGAAACCAGTGAATTAGAATTTACAGATTCAAATGGTAGCATTGA
>CALIAG010000094.1 GCA_938041325.1 uncultured Saprospiraceae bacterium
TGAATTTAGCATCAAAAACAGATGATTACAAACCTCAATATATTGACTTTCGTAATCCTATTTCAGCAGATGTATTTATCCGTTCGCTTAGACGGGTGCCGAAGTTTTTGAAAATAACGGAGTGCCTACCTGCTACAGAGATATATAAGGAGGATAAGGAGAAATGTGTAAAGGAATATTTGATACAGTGGGGAAAGGAAGGGGAAGAGGTTTGACAACTTTTCCCAAACCAAAGGGTTCAGGAAAAGTTGATTCAAACTCGATTTTTATAAATGAATGACTTCATCATAAGCTGCAGCTGCAGCTTCCATTACAGCCTCACTCATAGTAGGGTGTGGGTGAACAGTTTTGATGATTTCGTGTCCAGTAGTTTCTAATTTTCTTGCAACAACAACCTCTGCAATCATTTCTGTTACATTTGATCCAATCATGTGTGCTCCTAAGAACTCACCATATTTAGAATCGAAGATTACTTTTACGAATCCATTTTTTACACCAGCTGCACTTGCTTTACCTGAAGCGGAGAATGGGAATTTTCCGACCTTGATATCGAACCCTGCGTCTTTGGCTTCTTTCTCTGTATATCCTACACTTGCAATTTCTGGAATGCAATAAGTACAAGATGGAATGTTGTTATAGTTCATTGGTTCTGGTGAATGACCAGCCATTTTCTCAACACAAATAATTCCTTCTGCACTGGCTACATGTGCCAAGGCAGCACCTGGGATAACATCACCAATAGCATAAATGCCTGGAACATTAGTTTGGTAAAAATCATCGACTTTTATTAAACCACGGTCTGTCTCTATGCCGAGTTCTTCAAGACCTATGTTTTCTGTGTTTGGAGCAACGCCCACTGCGGATAAAACAACATCGCAATCGATGACTGTTTCTTTGCCATCTTTTCTACTTTTGGTACTTACTTTACAAACCTTTCCTTTTGTATCGACTTTCTCAACAGAGGTATTGGCCATTACCTTTATACCTGCTTTTTTGAAAATTTTCGTCAATTCCTTAGAAATATCTGGATCCTCTCTTGGGACCAGACCTTGTTCCATATATTCAACCACAGTTACTTCCGTTCCGATTGCGTTATAGAAATAAGCGAACTCTACTCCGATAGCTCCCGCACCAACCACAACGATTCTTTTCGGTTGTTTCTCCAAAGACATCGCTTTTCTGTAACCAATTATTTTTTTATCGTCAATAGGAAGATTCGGTAAAGCTCTTGCTCGCCCTCCTGTAGCGATGATAATATTTTTGGCGTCATAGCTAGTCATTTTGCCTTTGTCATCGGTTACTTCTACTTTCTTGCCACGTGCCACTCGTCCGTTACCGTTGAGTACCGTTATCTTGTTCTTACGGAATAAGAAATTAATTCCTTTAGACATTCCGTTAGCCACACCTCTTGATCTGCTGATCATTCCTCCAAAATCTGCTTCCGCTCCTTTTACCTTGATTCCGTAATCTTCAGCATGATTTATATAATCGAAAACTTGTGCACTTTTGAGCAATGCTTTTGTAGGAATACAACCCCAGTTTAAACAAATTCCTCCTAAAGACTCTCGTTCAACCACAGCTACATTCATTCCTAGTTGAGACGCTCTTATTGCAGCAACATAACCACCAGGTCCGCTTCCGATAACAATTAGATCAAAGTTCATTATTTAGTTTTTAGATTAAGTAAGAAGTTTTTAGCCAACTTCTTTAAATATGCCGCAAATATAAGTTTAAAGATGTTAATCTTCAAAGATTAGAACAAGTAAGACTTTGGGGAAAGGCCAAAATCAATCAAACAGATTTTTACGGACGAATTATCGAGGAACTGAGAAGATATACACCTATACAATTCCTGTATTAGAAACGAAAAAGTAATGGCTTTGTTCGATAGAGCTGCCTGATTTGGCATTCCATTTAGCAATCAAGAGGATTGTTTATAAATTAAGGAAATGACCTTATTTTATTAAAGAAGAAAGCAGTTTATGAAAAGATTATTTTAGCGTTTTGGCTTGTTTGATCCAATCTTCATTGATAATCCTTGAAGGAGCGATATTGGTTTCTTCAGAAATCTTTGAAATATCATCAGCCGATAATTTAGCGATTTGAGCATATCGGAAGATCCCCATGGCATTGAGTGTTTGTTCAACATAAGGACCTATTCCTGATATTTTTTGTAAATCATCTTGATTAGGGAGTTGGATATTGGGATCATTATGAGCAACTTTGAGTAATTCTTTCTCATAATATTGCCTCATTTCTAACTGATCGTTTTTTTGTCTATCGATGATTTGAGCCTTTTCTTTAAGTATTAACTCAAATTCATTTTTTAGGGCATCGTATTTTTCTTGCCAATCAATATCCGGTGCTTTTGATGCTCCAGACGGCCCATATTTTTGTTCGTGCCCTCTTGTTCTTTCTTGTAAAAGATGGATTTTCTGAATATTCTCGTCGTGCGCTTGTTTTAGTACAAAATACTTCTCTTTCCAATTCTCTACTTTGTGTTCTGCAGCGTATAAACGTTCTTTATAAATGTTTGTATTAATGTCAACCTTGCCATTTTCTAATTGATTGTCAACTATGCTTTTTTTGAAGACATTGAATTCATTGACAATGAATTTCTTTTCATCTTGAAGTTTATTCCCTCTTTGATTTAGGAAATCCATTTTCTTTTTGAGATCTGAAATCACTGATTCTTGGTTTTTTCTTTCGCTTTCAAGAATTTTCGAATAAGCAGTTAAATTCCTTTTCTCAGCATCGATTTTCTCAAATCCTTTCTTTTGTTCTTTGAGTTTTTTATCGATTTCTGAAAATTTGTTTTTGTTCAACATCCAAAACAAAAGATAGGTTAGCGCAGCGGCTCCGATCATCAGAAGAAAAACGGGAAAATTGAAGTAGTTCAAAACGAAATAGTTTTTAGGTTTAAAGTATTTTTTTGCTTATTGGTTTGGTGTTGTTTCCAATTTTTTCAATGCTTATTTTAGTAGCATTGAAGCATTTATTATCAGTCTCAAATGATAGTTCTTTTTGCTCTGCCTTTACTTTTACTTTACCTTCCTTAATCCCAAGGCGAATCAACCGATTTTCTAACGATGCCGCACGGTCAAATCCCAGATTCTCAAATTCCCCTTCATAGCTTTCGTCAATGGTGTAATATCCCGTAAGTGAAATGATCCGATCTTCTGAATTGTTGATAAATCCAATCAATGTATACAAAGCTTCATTGGTTTGGGCAGGAATATGAACTCGGGATTGGTTTTTTATAAAATAAAAAGGTTGGTCTGAAAAAGCTCTGAAAGAGCCATCTGTTAGTTCGAAAGGATCGGGGTCTAATGTTTTAATTTCCTGATTATCAGTACTTTGGGTTTGATAGAAATTAGCATACCACCAGGAACCGCCAATTATCCAGGCAAATAGAGAAAACGCTATGAATGGTACAGAATATTTTTTCATTGGGTGAAAGTGCTGTCAAAATAGCTATTCATGACCCGTAAATATAATTGAAATTAATTATGCTTCAAAACTATTGACTCTTTAAGCCTATTAAAGGTTAAATGTTTGAAAGATAAAAAATGAACTTTTCGATGAAAATCCTACGAAAAAACGCTTTTGTAGGGTAATCTTTAGATTTTTACTTTGGTTAATTTGAGGATTTAGGATTGGAAAAAGACTATAATAATGTAAGCTTCTTTACCGCTTATGATTCGATCTACTTTTGCAGAAAACCCAGGGCCTAATTCCAGCGGTCCAGACAATTTCCAAGAATTTTGTTGCGCATTTAGCGCATCTGCCCATTGATTGAAAATTGCATGTTGTTCAGAGACGTTGGCCATAAATCGTATTCTTTCAATGCCTGCTTCAAACCATTGATTAGCAGACCATTCTGAATTGAATTTGTCTGTTTTAAACCTAAATTCCTGACTGATTTTGTCACAACCATCCTGAATAAGTTCTAGATGAGATTCATCTGAGAAAACTACATTTTCCAACCCCTTTTGCCCATTAGCGGTGAATGCATGCGATTTCACCTTTGCTAAATCTTGATTAAATATTGGAGTTGGCTTTCCAAGTGGACAATTTGATTTCTGAGAAGGTCCTCCACAGGACAAGAATAAGAATGAAATGATACTTAGCACTGCTATTTTGCTTGACATAAACTGAAATTAACTACGAAAATTTTAAACAATCATTTTGAATATATTGTTATATAACCGCCTCAACTAACAAATCTATATATTTCAAAACTACTTTTTGTTTAGATAATAATTATGAAAAAATCTGTAATTGAAGATGAGATCGGTGAAAACCATGTTGGAACCTCCATCGGAACACCCCTTAGGGATGATGCTTTTCAATTAAGTGAAGATGACAAGATTGAAAAAATAGAAGGTCATTTCAAAGAAATAATGAATATTATTGGTCTGGACCTTACCGATGATTCATTGCAAGGAACACCAAAAAGAGTTGCAAAGATGTTTATCAATGAAATTTTTGCAGGTCTAAATCCAAAAAACAAACCTTCTGCTACTTTATTCGAAAACAAATATCAGTACAGACAAATGCTGATTGAAAAGGATATCCGGGTTCAATCAACATGTGAACATCATTTTCTTCCGATCTATGGGAAGGCACACATTGCTTACATTCCAAACGGAAAGGTAATCGGGCTTTCAAAATTGAATAGAATTGTAGAATATTATTCGAAAAGGCCGCAAGTTCAAGAACGATTGACCGTACAAATAGCTAACGAATTAAGACGAACATTAAAAATTGAGGACGTCGCAGTGTATATAGACGCGGCACATATGTGCGTACATGCAAGAGGCGTTCAACATACAGATTCTAGCACGGTGACCGCCGAGTACGGAGGTAAGTTTTTAAATGAAAATGTGAAACGAGAATTTCTGGCGGGAATTGGAAAGTATTGATTTTCTAATTGCTTCCTTCCAAAAAATAAAAATCTTGAAGTTCGCGGGTTCTGAGCGGGTTCAAAAATGCTGGCTATAAGTCAGCATTTTTTATTTCTAAAAAATCAGGCAATTCTTCTTTCCAATTTTCTGGAGAGTCATAAATAGTTGTTAACCTAAAAAGATCATCAATTAAGACTTGACTATTTGCAATTGCATCAGCTTTATTAATTGTATTTACAAAGAAATCTAAATTTGTAAAACCACAATAACTAAGATTTTTACCTGCAATAATTTCCTTGAATTCTTTTAAATCTTTAGTTTGACTATGGCTGAACAGACTTGCAGTGTAAGATTGATCAGACAGTTGCGTTTGAAGAATTTGAAAATCTTCTTCGTTGAAATCAGAACTAATCATCGCACCAAAGCTATTTCGGATACAATGGGTTTCTTGTAAAATAATTTTATTGCCAGCAATTTCAAGCTCTTGACCGGGGCGCCTCCAAAGGTGATTGCCTGCAAAAACTTCATTCAAAGGATGAAACCATTCCTGTACAATAATGACTTCATCGTATTTAGGGAACAATGTCTTGATGTTATTTAGAATGGATTCTCCATTAGGAACGGGGTAGAGGCCTGCTGTTAAATAATCTACTTGGGGACAAAAGACAATAAGGATAGAAGTCATTGATTTAATTGTTTCGAATTTGAACCCTGGCAAGTCCTTCAGAAAAATCCCGAACCTCACCATATTTTGGAGCCAGGATGATTTCACCATCTTTGTTTATGAAACCAATGCCTTCACGGAATGCAGCACGCGCAAAACCTTCTTTGAAATTCCAAACGAGACCGAAGTGAGGAGGAGTTAAAAAAGTACCATCTGTTTTTACAAAGCCCCAAAGTTTATCCAATTGATAGCCAGCAATGCCTTCATCGAAAGCGTACAACATTTCTAATTTGGGTGGCATGATTTCATTGCCTTGATTATCTATAAAACCGAATTTAGCATCTTGCTCAATTACCCACAACTCCTCTCCGGCATACCATATTTTATCATACTTTTCTTTGACAACAGTTTGTCCTTTCTGGTTAATAAGACTGTATTTGTCATTCGTTTTTACAGCAGCAAAACCTTCGTTGAAATCACTTGCTAATTTGAATTCGCCAGCAAATGCTCGTTTGTTTTTTAAATTGACAAAATAAAAAGCGTCTTCTTTTTTTACACGAACCAAACCATCCTTAACCGAGTATATTTTTTTATAATCAGCAGGTAAAATAAACTTGCCTATAGTATCTATAAGTCCCAGATATCTGCCGCTTTTTATTTTCGCATATCCGTTTTCGAAATTCCATGCTTTATCTATTTCAAGGTCAAATGCGATTGTCCCATCTTTGCGGATATAATTAAATACAGCTCCTTTTTTGGAGATTGCCAATCCATTGCTGAAGTCTTCAAGATTATCAAAAGTGGGTTGAATTACCCAAGCTCCAGAAGCATCAATGAACCCCATTTTATTCTCCCAGGTCAAGATACGCGCCAATCCTTCCTTAAAAGCCCATGCAGATTTGTATTGTGGTTTGATGACTTCAGTTCCTTTTCTGTTGATATAACCCCAGTTGGATTTGTATCGGATTACAGCAAGTCCTTCTGAAAAATTTCGAGCTTCATCATATTTTGCTTCAACGATTTGCCTTCCACCTTTATTGATATAGCCCCATTTGTTGGGTTGGTCAAAATAATCTTCTTTTATATCGGGTAATTCCACTTTCTCATTTGTTACCGGCTCATTTTGACAAGCAGGCATGCAGAAGAATGCAGCAATTAGTAGAAGAGATATGAGCTTAATATTTTTCATCTGAAGAAATTCTAAATCAAGAATGGCGAAAATAAGAGATTTACATGGTACTTTCCGCTGGAAAATCAGAAATTTGTCCCTAAATTCTCCTTTTTACAAGTTCCTAACTTTACATAGGTATTTATCTGACAACAGAAACGCGATCTAAAACGTTTCTAGAGAGTATCCTTTTACAACACTAAAGCAAAACGTTTGAAACTTTCATTGATTATATCCGCTGCCATTTTAATGCTCTTGCCCCAGTCAAAATGGGAGCACTTTGTATCTTATGAAGGAAGATTTAAGGTATTAACGCCAGGAGAATTTGTAGAAAGCGCAAAAGAAGTGGAGACAGAAATCGGAACTTTGACTTATCACACCTTCTATTTTCAAGAAAAAGAAGAAAAATCAGCTGACAATCTTTTCTATATGGTGAGTTATGTTGATTATCCAGAAGGTTCTATTCATTCAGATTCATTAGAATTATTGCCTTCCTTTTTTGAGACAACGATAGAAACCGCGGCTAAAAGTGTTGATGGTTCTCTTTTATATTCTTCTGAAATCAACTTGTTTGATTATCCTGGTAGACTTTGGCGGATCGATTATCTAGAAGAAAAAGTAACGATTAAGACCAAAGGTATCTTGGCCAATAGTCGCTACTATAATATACAAACCATCAGTTTGAAAGGGAAAAATCTAAACCCAATGGTGGATAAATTTCTGGATTCCTTTAAAATCATAGACAAAAAGGAGTAAGGATTCGGAGGACAGTTCTTGTTTTGTATATTTGCTGCTGAAAATCTTTAATTACATGAAAATTGCAGTATTTCCCGGTTCTTTTGATCCGATCACCGTTGGACATGTCGATATCGTAAGACGCGCAGCTCCTTTATTCGATAAAGTAGTAGTAGCCATTGGTGTCAATTCTCAAAAAAAATATCTTAATTCTTTAGAGCAAAGGGTTGCTTGGTTGGAGTCTGTTTTTTCAGAAGACGATAATATCGAAGTAGATACTTACGAAAATCTAACGGCCCATTTTTGCAATAAAATTGGTGCGAAATACCTTGTTCGTGGCTTAAGGAATGCAAGTGATTTTGATTATGAAAAAACCATCTCACAATTGAATCAAATCGTAGGAGAAGGTTTAGAGACTGTTTTCTTTATTAGCCAACCTCAATTTTCACATATTAGCTCTACTATTGTCAGAGAAATAATCAAAGGAGGAGGCGATGCGAGTAGTTTTGTTCCCGATGAAGTAGTTCTATAACAGCTTCTGGATACAATCCTTAAAAGTGTCTGATATTTCCAAAAATTAAGTAGGCTTCTGAACTTAGATTCACAATGAAAAGTTTAATTTTGCACCGAAAATTAAACTAACAATCCTGTTTGAAATTTTTAATATTCTTCTATCAAATAAAACCATCACATGGCTAACGCAACTTTTGATATTCCAATAGCTGTAAATGAACCCGTTTTGAGCTATGCTCCAGGCAGTCCAGAAAAGGCAGTAATCAAAGCTACCTTAGAAAGAATGAAATCTGAAAACATTGAAATTCCAATGTTTATCGGAGGCAAAAGGGTTAAAACAAAAAATAAAGTAAATATATACCCACCCCACGACATCAAGAACAAGCTTGGTTGTTTTTATAAAGGAAATGGGACTCATGTTAAAAGTGCTATCAATGCTGCATTGGCAGCTAAAGAGCAATGGGCCGACACTCCTTGGGAAGAACGAGCAGCTATCTTTTTGAAAGCAGCTGATTTGTTAGCTGGTCCTTATCGTGCTAAAATGAATGTGGCAACGATGTTGGGCCAAAGCAAAAACATTTTTCAAGCAGAAGTAGATGCAGTTGCAGAATTGTGTGATTTCTTCAGATACAATGTTCAGTACATGGCTCAAATCTATTCTGAGCAACCAGAAAGCCCTGCTGGCATTTGGAATAGAATGGAGCACCGTCCTCTGGAAGGTTTTGTATTTGCAATTACTCCATTCAACTTTACATCGATTGCTGCGAACTTATGCGCAGCTCCTGCGATGTTAGGAAATACAGTGGTTTGGAAACCAGCAGAAACGCAAATATATTCTGCAATGGTAATTATGGAACTGTTTGAAGAAGCTGGTTTACCAGCTGGCGTAATCAATTTAGTTTATGCAGATGGACCCGTTGCTGGTGATATCATATTTAAGCATAAAGCATTTGCAGGACTTCACTTTACTGGATCTACAAAGGTTTTCAATTTACTTTGGAAAACCATTGGCAATAATATCGCAAACTATAATACTTATCCACGCATTGTTGGAGAAACTGGTGGTAAGGATTTCGTAGTTGCTCATTCTTCTGCAAATGCAAAAGCAGTTGCTACTGCCTTATCACGTGGAGCTTTTGAATTCCAAGGACAAAAATGTTCTGCGGCTTCAAGAGCTTACATTCCTAAGAATTTGTGGAAAAATGTGAAAAAATATCTATTGGCAGATTTGGCATCTATGAAAATGGGGAGCCCAGAAGATTTTACCAATTTCATAAATGCAGTAATTGATGAGGCTTCTTATAATAAAATAACGAAGTATATCGCGGACACTAAAAAATCCAAGAAAGCAGAAATTATTGCTGGAGGAAAATACAGTAAAACAGAAGGATACTTTATTGAGCCTACCGTTATTTTGACCACTGATCCAAAGTATACGACGATGTGTCAAGAAATATTTGGGCCAGTCCTTACCATATATGTTTATGATACTGCAAAATACGAGGAAACTTTAGCTGTAGTAGATTCTACTTCTGAGTACGCGCTTACAGGAGCAATCTTTGCTAAAGACCGAAATGCTATTATTACAGCAACAAGGATTTTGCGAAATAGTGCGGGTAACTTTTACATTAATGATAAGCCTACGGGTGCAGTAGTGGGACAGCAACCTTTTGGTGGTGCACGAAGATCTGGAACCAATGATAAAGCAGGTTCTATTTTAAATCTATTGAGATGGATTTCTCCACGGACAATCAAAGAGAATTTTGTTCCGGCCTTAGATTACAGATATCCCTTTTTAGAAGAAAAATAATAGTTTTAGAAAACGGTTTGAGTTTTTGCTCAAACCGTTTTCTCTTTTAATTCTATTTGACAAGTCTAAAAAAGTATCGAAATGTTTAGTTATTGACATTTTTAGAACTTATTCCAAATCTAACCAACCCTTTTTAAATAAGAGCCCTCTTTCTTATATAGTCGACTCAGGCCACCTAGTTTGATTAAAAGCTATTGATAACTTAAAACTAACGACTCAATGAAAATCACAAAAAGGATTTTATTCCTGCTATTCGTCATTTGTTGTTTCCAACAATCTTTTGCCCAGAAATATACAATAAGTGGGTATGTAGACGACACAGAAACAGGTGAAAAACTCATTTCAGTAAATTTGTTTGACGCGAAATCAGGCCTTGGAACCGTTTCCAATACCTACGGTTTTTTCAGTTTAACCTTACCACAAGATTCTGTTTATTTATCGGTCTCCTACGTAGGATATGCAACTAAGTATTACAGAATGTATTTGGATAAAGACGTTACCATCGATTTTAATCTAGGATCTGCAATTGACCTTGAAACAGTTGAGGTAGTTGCCTCCGAAGTTGAAAAAATTGAAGAGAATACTCGGATGAGTACAGTCACTGTTCCAATTGAACAAATCAAGAAAATACCAGCTCTATTTGGAGAGGTTGATGTTTTGAAAGCCCTTCAATTATTGCCTGGTGTGCAGTCCGGAGGAGAAGGACAAAGTGGACTATATGTCAGAGGTGGTTCACCTGATCAAAATCTAATATTGTTAGATGGTGTACCTGTTTACAATGCTTCTCACTTGTTTGGATTCTTCTCTGTTTTTAATGCAGATGCAATCAAAGATGTGACCCTTACTAAAGGAGGATTTCCTGCGAGATATGGAGGTAGACTTTCTTCTGTTATTGAAATCAATATGAAAGAAGGAGACAATAATGATTGGCATGGAACTGGAACGATAGGATTGATTGCATCAAAACTAACGGTGGAAGGTCCATTGGTCAAAGACAAAACGTCATTAATTGTTTCTGCTCGGAGAACCTATATAGATGTTTTAGCGAAACCCTTGATTCAATCTACTTTTAAGGCCAATGGATCAACGGGAGGTACGGGCTATTTCTTTTATGATGTCAATGCAAAAATCAATCATAAATTTTCTGATAAAGACCGACTCTACTTAAGTATGTATACGGGTAAAGACAAATTCTATTATGAAGAAGAAACCGTAGAAGAAAGATCTATTTATAAAACAGCCGTCGACCTAAGTTGGGGTAACCTCACATCTGCCTTACGTTGGAATCACCTTTGGAGCAACAAGCTTTTTTCTAATACTACTTTAACGTATAGTAAATATAATTTTCAAACTGGTGCAGAAGATCGCTATGAATTCTTAGAAGGAAACACTAAAGAAATTGAAGCTTTCAATCTTAATTATATATCTGGTATAGATGATTTGGCTGCGAAAATCGATTTTGATTACGTTCCTAATCCAAACCATTTTATCCGATTTGGTGCAAGCGCAATAGCGCATGATTTTAAACCAGGTGATTTTGATCTCGATATAGAATCATCATTTGATGGAAATCAATTTACTTTAGATACAGTGTTTGGACAGAAGCCAATTGATGCGGTAGAGTTAGCAGCTTATGTTGAAGACGATTTTAATATTGGAGAAAATTTTAAAGTAAATGCAGGCTTACATTTTTCAGCTTTTGCAGTAAACGATGAATTTTATACTTCACTCCAACCGCGTTTGGGTATGAGGTATTTGCTTCCGAATGGCTTTGCGCTTAAAGGATCGTATGCTTCGATGAGACAATACATCCAATTGCTTACAAATGGAAGTATCGGTTTGCCAACGGACCTTTGGTTGCCTACCACTGATAAGGTGAAGCCACAAGACTCATGGCAAGCGGCATTGGGTATTGCTAAAACAATTGGGAAGCAATATGAATTTAGTGTAGAAGGTTATTATAAAGAAATGACCAATCTTTTGGCCTATAAAGAAGGAGCAAGTCTATTCGAAACTGGAGATTGGCAAGAACGTGTAACACAAGGATCAGGAAAATCCTATGGTGCAGAGATGCTATTGCAAAAAAAGCGAGGGAAATTGACCGGTTGGATTGGCTACACCCTTTCTTGGACAACAAGACAATTTGATGAGTTGAATTTTGGAAAACGGTTTGATTACAAATACGATAGAAGGCATGATTTTTCAATCGTTGGATCTTATAAATTTAATGATAGAATTACCTTATCTGCTACTTGGGTCTATGGAACAGGAAATGCAATAACTCTTGGAAACTCTCAATACAAAGCATATCTGCCTTTTGGAACCGTTCAAGAGTTTCTCAATGGAAATACCATAGAAAATGAAGTATCTTTTTATGAGGAAAGAAACAATTTCCGAATGAGAGCTTATCACCGATTTGATATCGGAGTTAATTTTACAAAAAAGAAAAAGAAGTACGAAAGAACCTTTACGCTTGGATTTTACAATCTATATAGTCGTAAAAATCCATTCTTTATCTTTACTGCTCGAGAAGCAATTTTTGATCAGAATGGGAATCAAACAGGAAATGAAACGGTGTTAAAACAAGCAAGTATTTTTCCTATTCTTCCATCTGTTGCTTGGACTTTCAAATTTTAAAAAACCTCAATAATGAAATTAATAAAAAATATATCAATCATAGCATTAGCAATTTTTAGCTTTTCTTCTTGTGAAAGTTTTTTCTCTACGACCATTGAAGTAGATCCACCAGCTTACGAAGCACAAATGGTCTTACATTCCTTCGCTACTCCTGCGGATTCTATTTTCTTGGTTGGAGTCGCACAAAGTGTCGGTTTGCTGGAAAAAATAGATAACAGCAATAAAGTAAACGATGCTAAAGTTAGCCTTTATGAAGATGGTGTTTTGAAATTTGAATTAGAGTACGTAGATGGAGGTCCTTCGGTCGCTTTTAATTATGGAGTAAATGCATTAGCGGGAGAACTGATTTTTGAAGAGGGCAAAGAATATGAAATCCGTGTTGAGCATCCGACGTATGAAAATATTTCTGTCAAACAAATCGCACCAAAAGGGATTGAGGTAACTAGAGTAAAACTGGATGAAAATCAAAGACCTTCTACAGATGGGGGACTGGCCAACGCAGTAGACATTGAATTTTCAGATCCGGCTGGTGAAGAGAATTATTATGAGCTTAAAATGTTTAGAAATGTTGTATTTCCAGATGGTTCAGGATACAAAGAAAATGTTTTCTTGGAAACCAATGACTTTTCTGCAACGGCATCTGCTTATGGAAATTCCTTACTTCTAAAAGATGATAACTTTGATGGTGAAAACTATAAGATATCGGTTCTTTTTTGGAATGAGCCTGTTGATCTAGAATTGCAATGGAATGTGATCACTAAGGATTATTATTTGTATTCAAAATCATTAACTGATTATTGGAATGCTCAAGATTTTGGTTTTTTTGCAGAACCCGTGTCAGTTTACACGAATGTAGAAAATGGATTAGGTTTGTTTGGAATGGTGAATGAATCCGTTTACGATGTGGAAGAATAATCCAAGGATTTAAATCAACCCTCGATCAATTAATAATTTTGTTTTAAGAATACCTGCCATTGCGAGGGAGTCGGTGATCTGGCCATTCATGACCATATCAACGGCTTCTTCAAATGGCAGTTTTTTTATTTTAAGATCTTCGGTGTCTTCCGGCTCAGCTTCTCCAGCAGTTAAACCTTGAGCCACATAACACATACCCGCCTCGTCAGTCACGGAATTAGAAGTATGTAGGTCAAAAATTTTCGTCCACTTGTTTGCAGTAAAACCGGTCTCTTCCTTTAATTCCCTTTTAGCAGAATCAAGTGGATCAGAACCCAATGGCCCGCCACCTTCTGGAATTTCCCAGCTGTATTGATTTAAAGTGTATCGATATTGGCCAACGAGCCAAGTGTTATAATCTTCGTCAAGCGGAACAATTCCAATAGCCAGATTTTTAAAATGAATGACTCCGTAAATCCCTGGATTGCCAGAAGGATTGATGACATCACGATGGGTAACTTGGATCCACGGATTGTCATAGACTATTTTCTCTTTTACTGTCTTCCAAGGGTTTTCCATTTTGATAGATTGAATAGTTTAGAAAATAATTTTGTTTGAAAAATTCGTTATAAATATCCTTTGGCTTTATAAGCTACATAACCAACCCATTCTTTGATCAATAGCTCCCAGTGCCAAAAACCACTTTTGTCCGGTAAGAACATATCACGTGGTCCAAATTTCGTTTTCTCTCCTAGGAAATGAACACTGAAAGGAGTGACTTCAATTTGCTGTTTTTTAAATATTGCGGCGGATCTCCTCATATGCCAAGCAGAAGTAATCAAAAGGCAACTTTGATTTGGGAAATCTTTGTCGAGAATTTTTTTAGTAAAAATAGCGTTTTCATAAGTGTTCCTAGAAGCATTTTCAACGATGATATCTTCTGGTGGAATCCCTAATGTTTGTAAATAACGATTGGCCAAATCAGCTTCCTTTGCAACTTCATAAACAAGATCGCCATTGCCTCCAGTTAATAATATTTTTTTTATTTTTCCTTTGTAATACAGTTCCAAAGTATTGTTGAATCGGTTTGCAGATTCAGAGAAATTATGGCGATCATGATTGGGTTCTATGTACAAATTCGTATATCCTCCCAATAAAATTCCAATGTCAAAAGTATCTTGAATTTGATCCATGGTGATGGTATCAACTTCCCACACTTTTATAACTTGATTAAAAATAAAATGATTACTAATAAAGTAGGCCAACAAAATTCCTGCAATCAAACAGTTCCTCTTGCGCTTTGGTTTTTTACTAAACAAACTATAAAGTAACAAGGCAAAAACCCAATTCAAAGGAGAGATAATAAAAAGCAGGACTTTAGAAAAAATGAAAAACATTTTTTTGTTTTAATTAAAAAGGCAATCCTTGCGTGAACATATCCATGAAACGAGGAAGTAAAGCAGGTTTAAGCATTATTGCAAAAACAAACCCAAAAATTGCTCCCCATAAATGCGCAAGGTGATCAATATTATCATTGCTGTTTTTACTTGCATAAGTCGAGTATCCAACATAAGCGAAAGCTGCTAAAATACCTGGGATTCCAATAATTCCATATAAATAAATTTTTTCCCATGGATCAAATAAAATGTAAACAAACATAATCGCTGACACAGCTCCAGAAGCACCTACACTTGCAAATAAGTGATTGTTTTTGTGCTTAATGAATGTAGGAATGTCGCCTACTATTATCGCTAAAAAATAAAGGGCAACAAAATTAATCCTACCCCACATTTCTCCGAAAAGACTTTCACTCACAAAATATCTTTCAATGATTCCTCCAAACTGGTAGAAGACAAACATGTTAATTCCAAGATGCATCCAACTTCCGTGTACAAAGCCGGAGCTGATCATTCGATAATATTCATTGTTGCGAACTTCTGCGTAAGGGGAATGCTGCAGTTTTGTAAAAAGTGCTCTATTATTAAAACATTGGTAGGAGACCAAACAAGTAATGATTGTTATAATTAATGTGATCGACATCGTTTTTTATTTAAATATTGTGATAAGGTTCGTTGCGCATAATTGTAAATGCTCTATACAATTGTTCCGTAAAAAACAACCGAACCATTTGATGAGAAAAAGTCATTTTTGACAATGCTAGTTTTGCATTAGCACGTTGATAGACTTCTTCAGAAAATCCATAAGCTCCACCGATTAGAAATACAATTCTCTTGCTAGTACTTTGCAATTTATTCTCTAGCCATTTTGAAAATTCAATAGACGTCAATTGTTTTCCATTTTCATCGAGTAAAACCAAAAGATCATTTTTAGTTAATCGAGAAAGAATCTTTTCTCCTTCTTTCTTTTTTAATATTTCTGGGTTTAAATTTTTTGCGTTTTTTATATCTGGAATGACGTGCATTTGAAATGGAATGTATTTTTTCATTCTTTTTGCATAAATATCTTGCCCTTCTTCGAGGTATTTAAAACTGGTTTTACCAACTACGCACAATTCAATTTTCATCTTATCCTACTTTTAACCTGCAATATAAAACAAATCCAATTCATCCATTAGTGAATGACGTGTACTGTGTTCTTCCTGAATTTGTTTAATAACTTTATTGGCAAATTTCTCTTCTTTTATTTGGTATAAATGGCGAACGATTTCCCGCGTTTTGATGGCTGCCTTTGGGCCTATGTGATGTTCCAGATAATTAAATATCAAAAAGCGATACAATTCCCTGGCATCCGCCATCTTATCGTTTTTAAGGAAAAAGGTATCATAACGCAAAAGAAGATCAAAAGACCTGATTCTTTTAATGTACGCAATTAGATTTTCAAAATCTTTTTCTTGTGCATAAATGGCGGCCACTAAATCTCTTTGCTCCAGAGAATACACTTTTTGTTGAATTGACTTTATAATTTTCGCTGGATCATAGTCTGCACCACTTTTTTTCAATAGCCTGAAATAATCGAGATGATAAGTTTGGAGCAAACGGAGTTTGGCTAGTTTACTAATTTGATTCAAGTCCGATTCTTGAATAGCAACTTGGAGCAAGGTCTCAGAAAAGAAAGGCATATATTTAGTTCCCGCGAATTTTTTATTGCCCAAATCAGCTAGTTGTTTCATTCGTCTGACTTCTCCTTTCTCATCTGCGATTCGAATGGCTTCTAAAAGGATTTTTGGTTTGTCTAAGTTGTTCTCAAGGAGCTCTTTCAGGGACTTCTTCAATCCTGCTTTTTCAATTAAGACTATTTTTGATAAAAGGTAATTAACTTGTTGGTTTGGTTTTGATTCGGAGTAGAATATCATTTCATCCAATACTTCGATCAGGTCTTCTTGTTGGTGTTTTTCAACAGCCAACTCAATTAATACCTCTAATAAAGCATTGTCAAAACCGTATTTTATGTAGGCTGCTCTATTGGTTTCCTCAAAGAGAAAACTCCAAATTTCCTTTCTTAAAGCAGGCGCTTCTCCTTTTTTATTCAACTCTTTAAAAGCTAAAATAATTTGATTGATTAAGCTGATCAAATCGTCTTTATTGGGTTGTATCTTTCTCAAACAAGGAAGAATTTCAACCAATAGGGATTTCTGAATAGCGAAGGATTCTGAAAAATGCCTCAGAACCATAGCATCTTGTGCATGCCCAAATAATTGATGGCCAATTAATAGAATCAATCGAAGCCCTCGTGCATTGATTTTATTATTGGCTGGACATGCTGTTTTGACAGTTGCAGAAACAATTTGACTGTATTTCAAGTCCAAATCCATATGCTGAATATTCGGAGCAAACTTAGCTTTTAAGCTGAGCGAAAACTCCTTGTTCATCCGAGCATAACTTCTGACAAAGGCTTTCAATTCTTCTTCTTCTATGGATTTTAAAAGATGAGCGGTATTCAGTTTTGCTAAACCAGGAATACCTTGATTTTTCTTTTTTTCTTCCCTCAAGGCTTCCTTTGCCTTCTGAAGTTCTCTGATCCGAAGTAAAACAGCGATGATATGGGAGCAAAACTTATCTTTTAGAAAAGTTTCGCAATCACAGCTATAGTCTTTGACTTTGCTTGGACTGATTTGAGCTTCTACTTCATATTCTTCATTGCTTTTATTCTCAATAATTATCTTTGCTTCCCAAAAGTTTCTATCCAATTCTTTTAAATCCTGCAAGGCTCCATTTTGAAGAAGCTTTTCCGCTTTTTCAATTATGCTGTCTTCAAATTGTAATTCAATATCTTTTAAAGGAAATGGCATGTATTACTCAATCTTTTTTTCTGAAATTGGATTTTAGCAAAGTATAACGTATAAAGATAAGTACTTATATTTTTAGATGCTGCTTAAATCTTGTCAATTGTTAACAAACTGGGAATGAACGAATGCATTTACCATTCATTAATAGTAATAAATTCATTAGAAAACCTATTATTATTGCAGAATTACTAACTTTTTCCCCTTCATTACCGTATAATGGTTCCATTTGTTGGCCTCTAAAAGAGGTAATTTTTTATAAATAAATAGATGTAAATTAGCAGCGGCATTTTCTTCTGTTGTAAAATTTTAAATACGTGAAAACAGTTTATTTCGTAAGACATGCAAAATCAAGTTGGACCGATTCCTCTTTAAAGGATATCGAACGACCACTTGGACCAAGAGGATTGAGAGATGCCCCTTTTATGGCAAAATTGATGTCCGCAAAAGGAATCAAGCCTGATCTGATCATTAGTAGCCCTGCAAACCGAGCGCTATCGACAGCCAAACATTTTCAAAGAGAATTTGAAATAGCAGATGAAAAACTCCTCATTAAATCGGAGATCTACGAAGCTTTTCCTGCTCAGGTCATAAATGTGGTGAATCATTCTGATAATGATTTGAATACTCTTTTTGTTTTTGGACATAATCCTGCTTTTACAAGTATCGCAAACCTTTTTTCGGATGATTATATCCCCAATATTCCGACTTGTGGTATATTTAAAATTGATTCTTTGGTTGATAATTGGATGTTATTGAATGAAGGAACAGGTAGATTAACTGAATTTCATTACCCAAAACAATACTTCGATTGATCTTCAAGCCTCAATATATTTGCTTAATTCTTTTATTGCTGGTCTTTAATGCTTGTCAACCTAAAGAAGTCGTCACATTTGAGATAGAGAAAGAAAAGATGATTAGAATTCTCATCGATCTACATGTTGCGGAAGCTGCAATGCAAAATAAAACTGCATTGGTAAAAGATAGCTTAGTACAATTGTATTATGACCAAATTTTCGAAATCCATGAAGTCGAGGAGAAAGTTTTTCGAGCTGACTTAGATAAATTAAAATCTAGTGCTAAGCTAACTCAAGAGTATTATGCATTAATCACGGAATATTTAGTAGAAAATAAACTTATAGAATGAAGTGATTTAGTTATGTTCCTGTAAAGGAAGATTCCGTTCTTCATTTTTCAATAATTCTTACATAAAAAAAGCAAAGAACTCAAGGGATTGAGATCTTTGCTTAGACTTATGAGAGAATAATTAAAAGGCACTTTAAAGATAGGAAGACCTCCACTCAGAAATTCCTGAAATATGTAAAACAGCCTTTTTTATGCATGAAATCACATTTTGAATGATTTAACGTTAATAGTTGATGGTATAAAGTAAAGTGCAGGCGAAGTAAGATAAACTAAAACTTAATCTATATTTAATATCAATGGCCATTCTAACGCTAACTCATTCTTTATATTTGTTCAAATTACTGTTACTATGGAATTCGATAATCTAAAAATTTTAGTGGTTGATGACGAGGCTGATATATTAGAATTTATAAAATATAACCTCGAGAAAGAAGGATTTGAAGTTCATACCTCTACAAATGGCAATGACGCCTTAACAATGGCCATTAAGCTTGTTCCTGATTTGATTATTTTGGATATTATGATGCCTGAGTTAGATGGGGTAGAAGTATGTAGTCGATTGAGAGCCAAAAGAGAGTTTGATAAAACAATTATTACTTTCCTGACTGCTAGAAATGAAGATTTTACACAAATTGCTGCTTTGGATGTTGGAGGCGATGATTTTATAACTAAACCAATACGACCAAAGGTTTTGGTTTCAAGAATTAAAGCTTTATTGCGAAGAGCGAATAGGCATAGTGATGATGGAGGGGACAATTCCAATCGAATTGAATTGGGCAACTTGGTGATAGACCGGGAGAAGGTTATGGTTATTCGAGATGGAGAAAAAATTGATCTCGCTAAAAAGGAATTTGAATTATTAACTCTTCTTGTTTCTAAACCTGGGAAAGTATTTACCCGCGAGGAGATTTTTCATAAAATATGGGGATCGGATGTTATTGTTGGTAATAGAACGATCGATGTTCATATTAGGAAACTTAGAGAAAAGCTCAAAGAAGATTATATTCGAACAGTAAAAGGCATTGGTTATAAATTTGAATTTTAGGAATGCTTAAAAATGCTTCACCACGTATAATTAGTTTTTACACTTCAGCAACCATCGCTGGTTTCTTCTTATTGGTCAACGTTTTATTCGGTTTAATTTTTAATGACGAATTGATCTGGTTACCAATTGTCCTTCAAACTCTTATTATATTCCTTGTTTCTTACTTGGTCTTTTTATATGCACTAACGAGATACATTTATAGAAAAATTAAACTCATTTATAAGAGTATACATAAGTTCAAACGCGCAACTAAAAAGAATTTAAACGCCGTAGATCTAAGTTCCGATATTATTGGTGAAGTAGAACAAGAAGTTTCACAATGGGCAGCTGATCAAGCAATGGAGATCGAATCTTTAAAAACATTGGAAGCCTACCGTCGCGAATTTATAGGCAATGTTTCTCACGAATTAAAAACACCCATCTTCAGCCTTCAAGGTTATCTGCATACTTTGATGGAAGGCGCATTATACGATGAAAAAATCAATATGAAATATGTAAAACGTGCTGTAAAAAATGCAGAACGTTTGCAAACTATTGTAGAAGATCTCGATGCCATTTCTAAAATTGAATCTGGTCAATTGGATACAGAAGCAGATGTTTTCGATATTAAAATGTTGGTGGAAGAAGTGTTTGATGAAGTGGAGATTCAAGCTGCAGAGAATAAATCTAATCTGATTTTTAAAGAAGGAGCCAATACTAATTTCAATGTAATCGGTGATCGCAATTCTATTCGTCAGGTTTTAGTGAATCTCATTATAAACTCTGTCAAATACGGAAAGTATGAAGGGACAACAAAGGTCAGCTTCTACGATATGGACAAATACATTCTTATAGAAGTGGCTGATAATGGAGATGGAATAGATCAAGAACATTTGCCCCATCTTTTTGATCGATTCTATCGAGTAGATCGAAGTAGATCGCGTCATGCAGGTGGTTCTGGATTAGGTTTATCTATTGTAAAACACATTATTGAAGCGCATAAACAAACGATCAACGTTCGATCTACAAAAGGCGCTGGATCTACCTTTGGATTCACATTGGCAAAAGCCTAACCATTTCTAAATATCTCTTGAAAGTATAAACTTGTTTTAAGGCCCGCTGCTGCCAACGGTGTCAACAACTGCGTTGAGATTGACCAATTCCTTTTTAAAGCCATCAGGGTAAGGAATCTTGTTCAATTCATTAATTATAGAGTCTTTTAGTGCCAGATAATTTGGTAAATCTGCTGCAGGCATTGGATCGGGTGGGGGAAGGTTCATTCTTCTATGATTGACTTGCTTTCCATGCTTCCAAAATCTAAAACAGACATGAGGGCCAGTGGCCAATCCTGTGGAACCGACATAGCCAATCGTTTGGCCTTGTTTAACATGAACACCAGAATGAATTCCTTTTGCAAATCCACTCATATGTAAATATTGCGTTTGAATTTCTTCATCATGCTTGATTTTTACATAGTTGCCGCTACCACCACTTCTTGTGGCTTTGGTTACTAAACCGTCTGCGACTGCAAAAATTGGCGTACCGTGCGGCGCTGCATAATCTGTTCCCAAATGAGCTTTTCTTCTTCTTAAGACGGGATGGAACCTGTTGAGATTATATCCAGAACTAATTCTTGAATACTTAACAGGAGATTTTAAAAATGCTTTTTTCATGGATCGGCCTTCTAAATCGAAAAAACCAGAGTGTTTGGTGTTTTCAAAATAAATGCCGTGGTATTCGTTTTCATAATTTTGGAAAAACGCTCCACGGATCATGCCCACACCGACGGGATGTCCATCAATCATTTTTTGTTCGTATATCAGTCTGAATTTATCGTCTTTTTGGATGTGGTGGAAATCTACGGACCAACCAAATACGTCTTCCATTTTTGAAGCCAAATCAAAACTATATCCATTATCAGTCATCGCATTCCAAAGAGAGGATTCTATAACACCACTCGCTACTTGTAACCTTGTCTCTACAGGATAATGTTGGATAGCGACTTGACCAGGATTTTTCAAATCATAAACCACATACCGAAATACATCTGGTTCGTAAATAAAATAATCAGCTGCTGTGGCAGTATCTCGATTTAAGATCACAAAAGGTTTGCCTGCACGTAGAGATCGAACATCAAAACTGTCTTTTGTCAACTTAGCTATTTGATCAATAGCTACAAAGTCAATTTTATGTTTTAGAAGAATATCGGCGAGGAATTGATTGTTTTGGATGGTGTCATAATGCACATTGAAGGTATCGAGTGCAAACCCATATTTCAAATTAGGCTCTTGAATTTCAAATGCACCTAATTGATTGATATCAGAAAGAGATGATGCTCTATTTTTGTCGGTTTTAGAATTGGTTGTATTATTAATTGAATCGTAAATAAAAAAAATGGAAACTAATGCCAGTAATCCAATTAACAACTTACGATCCCACTGTGGTATTCCTTCCACAGACTCAGATTCTTGATTCTCCAAAGTCCTTTTTCTTTCGTTAAACAATTATTTCATTCAAGCCACTTGGAATTATAAATTAAGGATTCCAAATATAGAAATCTTGCTTGGATTGAATGAATTTTTTAACAGAAAAGTCCTGAAAAAGCTTATATAAAAATATGTTTTGGATAAAAAGTCGACAGTACACGGTGTTATTGAGAATTGAGGAATCCTTATAACCTTCGCAAAATGACATCGACTCGACGGCTAGTATCTGCAGATTTACTTGAATCAAGAGCCCCTTTTCCTTCATTTCTAACGACTTGATCAATATTGATACCAGCATTGTTTAAGTGATCAACGATAGATTTAGCTCTTTTTTCAGAAAGTTTTTGATTGTAATAAGAACTGCCTACGTTATCGGCATAACCTACTACTTCAACCTTCCAATCCGCATCTTTTTTGAGAAAATTCGTTAGTGCATCTAGGTCTTTAATGGTTCTGTCTGTCAGGTCAGAAGAATCGAAACCAAAGAAAAACTGAACTCTTTTTTCTTTCAAAGTCACCGTTTTTGCAACGAGTTGTGGTTCGTTTTTGAAGTTTGGTTTTAACGGAAGTTTTATTTTTACTGGCGCAGCATTGTCTTGCGCGGTCAAGTATTCTGCATTCACAAAATATTCATAGCCGTCTTCTGAAATTTGAAATGAATAAGCCTTATCTCCTGGCATACAGATAAAGAACCAGCCGTCTTGATCAGATTTTGTACTCCATTTGTGGTCTTCTCTTCCAATTCTTATTTCTGTAGCTATTGGGTTTCCATTTTCTTCATCGTATACATGCCCTTCTAAATGAACCATCTTATCTGCTTGTAGTGCATCAGGTAACTCCATTTTATAAACATCTAACCCACCATTTCCACCTGAACGTGCAGAAGAGAAGTAAGTTGTTGTTCCATTTCCTTGGACATAAATTCCCAATTCTTTTGCTGGAGAGTTAAAGGGATAGCCCATATTAACAGCTGGATCCCAAGAGCCCATTGCGTTTTTTCTTGCGATAAATAAATCTCCATTTCCTTGACCAGGCCAGCCATTTGAGCTGAAGTATAAAGTCATGCCATCACTTGAAATAAACGGAGCTTCTTCGTCTCCCGGCGTATTAATTGTTGGTCCTAGATTTTGAGGATGACTCCAATCTCCATTATCTAATAAAAAGCTCATCCAAATATCTGCACCACCTTGACCTCCGCTTCTGCTACTGGCAAAATACATCACGTTGCCGTCACAGGTAATACTAGGTTGAGAATCCCAAAATGAAGAATTTAAATTGCCTTCTACCCGATTAGTCGTCCCAACTTTACCATCCTTAAATGTAGCTCGATAAATATCACAGCCGCCATCTGTATCCGGTCTTTGACAACCAGCGAAATAAAAAGCACGGCCATGAGTTTCGAATTTAGCCATTCCTTCATTGGTCTCTGTGTTGATTGTCTTACTGAAGTTTCTAGCTGGAGACCAATTGCCGCCGACTAATTCTGAAGTAAGAATATTTTCATTTTTATTTTTTTCTGTTCTTGTAAAAACAAGTTGGGCACCGTCACTAGTTATCGTTGGTAAGTAATCATCAAATTCTGAATTTATGGCGCTTCCAATATTCGTTGGGGAAGGAATGCTTTCATCTTTTTGCATGTTAGCTATATACTCACAGTTTTTTTTGCGTTCCTCTAAAATGAGATCATAGCTCAATTCCATTCCACTTTCCTTATCTGCGTTTGCATATCTTTTGCCTTTATACTCTTTGTATTTTTCGTAGTAAAAATTGGCCATTTCAATATTGTCCGTTTGGAAGTGTGCTTCTGCGCATTCGAAAAAAGAAGCTCTTGATAGCTTTTCATCTAATTTGAATGAACTCTCTAATGCTTCAATAGCGTTTTCGTATTCTTCTAGTTCCAGATAGACTTTGCCTAATTCACGAAAAGCCACTGCAAAATCATCTTTGATCTTCACCGTATGCTTCAATTGTCTTTTTGCAGCAACGAGATCTCCTTTGTTTAAAAGAGATTGTGCAATTTGTAGCGATTTTTTGGCATTATCCGTTTGGACCAAATCAGATTGACTGAAGGAAAGTAGAGAAGAGAAGGAGAGTATGAGCACTAATAAATACCTCATAATTGATACATTCACAAAAAAAAGCAAGGGATGAAAAAGAGGGATTATTTATGGCTTTTTTGTTAAAAAATAATTCCTAGCTTTTGCGTGGTTTTATCGGCTTTAATTCGCCTACATTTCAAGAATCTAAAATACTAAAGGAAATGCATCGCAAAAACAAACCAGCTAACATGTTTATATTATGCAATAATTCTGCCGTTTTTTGTACTTATTTTCCCGCTTGAGCAAGGTTAATTGTGCAAAAAAAATGATTTAACGGATGGTTAATATGACTTTGACCTTAAATTGGGAATAAACTTCTTATAATAGCTGATTTGGGCAAGGGTTAAATACAGATAAAATCAGTTGGAACCTCTGTGGTCTTTTTTATATAATTACGAATATGGAGGGATCCTTTTTGTTTTAGCATTTTAAATTTCTTCAGACTATTTAAAATGGAAGTGATGCTTTTTCTGGATAAGCTTCAGTATTTTCTGTTTCATCAAAATCTGCTTCCATTTCCGGGTGCAAACCTTTAAAAACAACCGCTAATTGATAACTATTATCAATGGAAGAAACCATAGGTCCCAGCATCATATTCATAATTTCTTTTGCCTGTGTCTTTGCTTTTTCCATTACTTTATCTTCAATTGCTTCTTTTCTGAATTCACGTCTTAAAGCATTGAAGTTTTTATTTAAGTCGATTTCTTTGACTTCCCTCATCCAACCGATATCCAATTTGTCAATTTTGGGAAATACTTCATGAGAAAGTACCGTTGGTTGTGGAAGCGTAACGACTACTTTTTTTGATTTAGGTTTGATATCAAGTCCAAACAATCTATCGAGTTTGAAACCGACCTTAAGCAAACTTATGGCAGATACTTCAATGTCTGTGGAAGAGACCGAAAACCCAAATACTTTTGTTTGTAATTGTTTATTGATGGCTTTTTTATCTTGAATTTCAACAGTGGCCAATTCCGCAATTACTTTTTCTACCTTTTGCTCAATCAAACCTTTAGAAGCACTGAAATCACGTATTGAAGCCTCTTCAGACAATCTTTTGATCATTGGTTGAAGACCTTCGGTCATTGCGATCCCACAAGGCGTATCCATTTTACTGCCTTTTGCCAAGAAAGAACCTTCTTTTGTTGCGATCATTGATGTGATCACATGGTTAACCAAAAAGCAGGTGTATTTTCCAGTAATTTCATTTAAAATATCGATGGACTGAGTGGACTCATTGTTGTACCAAGCTTCATACATCGAACCGGAAGAATCTTGTAAAGCGACAAAATCATTAAAGTACAATTGCCTTAAATAAGGATGGTGTTCTTCATATTTTTCTTCAATCGTCATCTTCAAACTATCCGCCAGATTCATTCGATTTGCGACATGATGCAATAAGGACAAATTAATGTCTTTTACAAGGCTATTGAACTCCCGACGGTATCTATATGGGTTGGCAAGAATGGCCATGGCATTTTCGCCATCAAGATCTAAGTCATATTCTGCAGGGACATAGTTTACTTGTACCTTTTTGCTTGGTTTAAGAATATCTGGGACGCCTACATCTGAATTCTGAAAGAATTTGAAAAGGATGATACCAGCTAAGCAAATGACTGCGAAATAGAAGATTGTTTTACCGAAACCAACCCCGTTAGAGATGTTAGTGTTTGACATAGTTTTAAGATTAGTTGATTGTATGCGCTTTTAGGACGGTAAAAAAGGAAATTGTAACGAATTGAAAAGGTTTTTTTAGCCTGATTCAACTTCGTATAGCTTTCAGATTCTGGGTTATACGCATAGCAAAAATCTATAATCTTTATGTGAAAACAAAGGAATTAATAGTTAAATTATCAGGATTTTGATTGGAAAAGAGAAGAAGGGGGAAAAATTCAAGATAATATCGACTGTTGGACAGTATTACATTATATTTGAATAAGAAATTTTCAATGTTGGCAGCAGAATGACCTATTACGGCGTTAATTATATAGCCTTGATTTTCAAATTTATTTTGAATTTATCATAGGTGATAGTTAGTTTTCTGTGATGATTAAGTCGTATCGTTTTTAAAGCGATACGACTTTTTTATTAGCAAAACCTTTTTATTTAGAGCTGTTGATAAAGTAGACACCAGTAATCATAATTATCCCTGCAAAAATGGTTTGGGCGGAAATGGGTTCATTTCTAAAAAACCAACCTAAGAATACTGCGATAACGGGGTTGACATATGCTGATGTGGAGACTTTTTCAGGAGTAACTTTTTCCAATAAATAATTATAAGCTGTAAAAGCGACTGCTGACCCAAATACAACTAAGTAAGCCACTGCAATCCAACTTTGTGCAGGTACTTCTTCCATTTTAAAGTCCGTAAATTCTCCAGAGAGAAAACTTATAATCAATAAGGTAATCCCACCACTAAGCATTTGCATTCCTGCGCTTTGTGTTGGCGATTTTGGGAGGTCAAAATATTTGATAATCACCATCCCCAATGCCCAGCAAAAAACGCAAAATAAGATTGCAGCGACCCCAATTAAGGTGTTGTCGCCAGAAAGAATTTGTGATTGATTGATTAAGAAAAATGTTCCTGTAATCCCTAAAATAACACCGAAAATGCCTTTTCCAGAAGGTTTTCTTTTTTGAAT
>CALIAG010000095.1 GCA_938041325.1 uncultured Saprospiraceae bacterium
TGACCTTTTTCAAACTTACCCAATCCTTCCATATAACCATAAATGTCTTTGACTTCAATATCCCCCATTTGTACAATAACGTCACCACCTTTCATCCCCGCTTTTTCTGCAGGACGATCTCCGATAACCGCATCAATGCGCATACCCTTACCGTTGTACACATAATCCGGCATGATACCCAGCGTAACTTTAAACGCAGAAACTTTTTTATCGTCTGTACTCTTAGTCTTGGTAAAAGCCAATTTTTCCTGATCATTCGTTTGTTTGATTATTTCCAACATAAAATCACTGACATCAAGGATGCCTTTGAAATTGATTAAGTTAGAATCATCCGAAGGCTTGTGGTAGTCTTGGTGCTGGCCAGTGAAGAAATGCAAAACAGGAATATCTTTTAAGTAAAAAGAAGTGTGGTCAGATGGACCAATGCCATCCGGTTTCATGCTTGGCTCAATGCCCGCAACATCAATTTTTTTGATTAAAGCATCCCACACAGGAGAAGTTCCAGTTCCTGAAACGGACAAAACTTTTTCTTTATTCAATCGCCCAACCATATCCATATTCATCATGAAATTAATCGTACTCAAATCAATTGTAGGAGTGGCAACATACGCCTTTGATCCATACAATCCCATTTCCTCTCCAGAGAAAGCAATGAATAAATAATTGTTGTTTTTCAAATCAGACTTCGCCAAATACTCCGCAATATAAAGCATGGCAGCAACGCCACTCGCGTTATCATCCGCCCCATTATGAATCATTTCATCACCAACATGTCGTGAACCAAAATGCCCCATTCCTAAATGATCATAATGCGCTCCGATTACAATAGTCTTTGCTGCTTTGTTGTCCATGAATCCAACCACATTTATTCCTTTGCGTATTTCTCCACTGTTTTCAACATGAGGATTAGCATTGGTTTTTGCATCAAACGGATGATACCAAGAATCTCCTTGCCCCATTGGCATTAAACCCAAATCGGCAAAACGTGCTGAAATATATTCTGCAGCGAGTTTCTCACCTGGTTTTCCAGTTTCTCGGCCTTCCAGATAATCAGAAGCTAGATAAACTACATCAACTTTAGCCTGAACCAAAGTTTGCTCAGTTTGACTGAATAAGCTACCTGTACATAAAACGAAAGCGAAAAGAAAGAATGCTAATTTGATTTTCATGATATATGTTTTAAGCATTGAAGAAGGAGGTACTCTTTGATACAAAGATATTCATTTGCTGACCTAGAAAAGCAAGGATATTGTAAAAACTAGCTATGTTTTAACGTTTGGTGTTAGAATTTATGCTTGAAATTAACCTGCGAAGAATATTCTGATCTTAATTACGAATTCAAACGACCATTTCGTCAAAGTTTGCCCCAATGTTAATTACTTAAGGAGAATTAACCTGTTTTAAACCAAATCTTTATTTAATTTTACCAGCCAATACAAAAAATACATGTTAAGAATCGGCGTTTTGGGAGTAGGTCATCTGGGAAGGATACATTTAAAATGTATTCAGGGGATTTCAGACTATAATTTAGTCGGATTTTACGATCCTGATGAAAAAAATGCGACTAAAGCGGAGCAAGAGTACGGTGTAAAACGTTTCAATACTATTAAAGACTTGCTGAGCGAAGTGGATGTTGTTGATATCGTAGCGCCGACGGTTAATCATTATGAATTGGCATTGATGGCCGTGGAAGAAGGAAAGCATTTATTTATAGAAAAGCCTTTGACGCAAACGGTGGAGCAGGCACGGGAAATAGTCCGACTGACCAATGAAAAGGGATTGAAGGTGCAAGTGGGGCATGTGGAGCGATTTAACCCTGCGTTTTTAGCCTTGGATGGATCTTTCATCGATCCAATGTTTGTAGAAGGACACCGATTGGCTACTTTCAATCCAAGAGGAACAGACGTATCTGTCGTTTTGGATTTGATGATTCACGATTTGGATATTCTCTTGAATTTAGTGAAATCAAAAGTCAAACAAATCAGTGCCAGTGGGGTAGCTGTTTTGAGTGATACTCCTGATATTGCAAATGCTAGGATTGAATTTGAAAATGGTTGTGTCGCCAATTTAACAGCAAGCAGAATGTCTTTGAAGCAAATGAGAAAAATTCGTTTCTTTCAAAAAGATGCTTACATCAGTTTGGATTTTCTAGAAAAAGAAGCGCAAGTGATACGGATGTTTGAAAAGGATGATCCAGCGGTCAAAGACGCAACCAACTTGCTGGAATTCCAAACACCGAAAGGAGATAGATTATTACAAATTAATACGCCTGAAATAGAATCAGTTAACGCTATTCAAATGGAGCTTAAGTCTTTGGCTACAGCTATCCAAAAAAATGAACGACCACCTGTGGATGCGGAAGATGGTCTCAAAGCTTTGGAAGTTGCCTATCAAATCATAGAAGAGATAGAACGAAGAACTGCATCAAGAGAAAGTGAGTAACGCATTGTCAAAAAGTTTAAGTGATCAAGAATGAAAAAATTAGTATTAATAAGTATTCCATTGATTTTTGCACTCAGTGCTTGCAATATCATCAACAGTGATGAGCCTATACCTGCATACTTACATATAGAACCTTTTCAATTAAACACTTCAGGAATGCAGGGATCTGACTCTGAAAATATTTCTGCGGTTTGGATAACAACACGAGAAGGTTTTTTAGGAGCATATCCATTGCCTGCTACAGTTCCTGTTTTGGAAGAAGGGGCTGTTAGTATCATTTTTGATCCAGGAATCAAAGAAAACGGGATTGCAGCTTTGCCCAATATTTACCCTTTCTATGAACGCTATCAAGAAGTGATCGAGTTAGTGCCCGGGCAAATTGATACTGTTCGACCAGTAATATCCTATGATTCAAGAGCTGTCTTTATTCTCAATGAAAATTTTGAAAACTCTTTGCATGTTTTTCGTGCGGAATTAGATGGGAATGAAGAAACAAGCATTAGCACCAATGAAGATTTTGTCTTTGAAGGCAACCGATCTGGTAGAGCTATTTTGAATGAAGACAATCCACAGTTAGAAGTGGGCTCAGATCGATTTGTAGATTTTCCTCCTGGTGGATCACAGGTCTACTTAGAATTGAATTATAAAAACTCAATTGACTTTTTTGTTGGGGTGACAGGATATGATGATTCTGGAATACCGACCTCTGCAGGAGAAAATTTCTTGCGCGCTAGAGAAGACTGGAATAAGGTATATATCAATCTAACTGAACAAATAGATTTTCTGGATGGAACGACGGACATTACTTCTTTTCAAGTTGTATTTGTTGCCAGCCTGCCTTTTGTTGATGGTGGTTTTCAAGGGGATGGCGAATTATTGTTCGACAATATTAAATTAGTATCCTTTTAGGAATCTCAACTTCAATAGAAAAGCTAACTTAGTGTTTGAATTTTAGCGAACACCAACCTTCAACATGACCCGGCAACGGAACATTGATCATTTCTTGTATGGTTTAGTAGACTTCCTAACAGCAATGTTAGCTTGGGCTTGCTTTTTTATGTATCGAAAAAGGGTAGAAGATGTTCCTATAGATTGGAGTATATTAAAAGACCAAAACTTTATTCTTGGAATATTGATTATCCCTTTTGGTTGGTTTATGATTTATTCTACCTTCGACGAATACAAGGAAATCTATCGAAAGTCGAGGTTAGCCACCTTAACCCGAACTTTTTTCATTTCTTTTTTCGGCGTCATCTTTTTGTTTTTTACTTTAATTCAAGATGATATCGTTCCTGATACCGCTTCCTATTTCAAATCCTTTTTCGTTTTGTTTGCTTTGCATTTTTTACTCACCGCAATTGTAAGAACAGGCTTTCTTACTTGGGCCAAACGAAAAATAACTACTGGTAAAATAAAGTTTAAAACTTTGATAATTGGTGGAAATGAACCTGCACGAGATCTTTATCAAGAAATTGTAAAAGGACCTAAAATTGCAGGTTATGACTTTGTCGGATTCGTGGATACCAATGGAGGTTCTACTAATGTACTAAAAGATCATTTACCGAAACTAGGTAACATCGCAGACCTATCCCGTTTGATTCCTGAGAATGATATTGAAGAAGTAATTATTGCAATCAAAACTTCTGAGCAAAATCAAGTCCGTGAGATATTGAATATTCTTTTTGATTTTGATGAAAATGTAAAAGTAAAGATCATCCCGGATATGTATGATATTTTACTGGGCGCTGTAAAAATGAATCATGTATTCGGCGCAGTGCTGATAGAGATCAATCAAAATCTGATGCCTCGTTGGCAACGACTTATTAAAAGGGCAATGGACGTAAGTGTTAGTTTGTTTTTTCTCATCTTCTTATCACCGCTCTATTTATTCCTTATAGTACGAACCCGTTTCTCTTCGCCAGGTCCGGTTTTTTATAGTCAAGAAAGAATCGGTTTAAATGGCAATCCTTTTTTTATTTATAAATTCCGTTCAATGTATGTAGATGCGGAAGATGCAGGTCCACAGTTGGCCAGTACCGGCGACAACCGAGTGACACCTTGGGGCAAGACTTTGAGAAAATGGCGACTAGATGAGCTTCCCCAATTCTGGATGGTATTGAAAGGGGAGATGTCTTTAGTTGGTCCACGCCCTGAAAGAAAATTTTACATCGATCAAATTTTAAAAGAAGCCCCTCACTACAAGCATTTGTTGAAAGTCCGCCCAGGGATCACCTCGTGGGGCCAAGTTAAGTATGGTTACGCCTCAGATGTAAGCGAAATGGTACAAAGACTAAAGTTTGATATTTTGTACATTGAAAATAGATCTGTAGCGTTGGATCTTAAAATTTTGTTTTACACCGTCTTAGTATTGATTCAGGGGAAAGGGAAGTAAGGATAATTACGCAACAAAGCGCTATAGAAATCGTTTTGCTATTAAATCCAATTGTACAAATCATGTTTCAAGATTTCGAATCAAAGAAAAACCACCATAAGTCAATCCTTTCCTTGTTGATTGATGTCGCCAAATCAGATAAAAACATCGATGGGAATGAGAATAAATTCTTAGCAGAAATTGCCGCGCGCAAAGGTTTGAACGTCGAAGATGCCAATGAAGTCATCAATAATCCGGACAAGTACAAATTCACACCACCGCCCGAAGAAAAGGACAGGATGGAGATTTTTTACTATGTCTTATTTCTAATGCGCACGGATGGAATCATCGAAGAGGCCGAAGAAAAGATCTGCTATAAAATCGGATTAAAATTGGGATTCAATGAGCAACTTTCTGGTGACTTGATCGGTGTCATGAAAACCTATCTGAATGACAATGTTCCTCCAGAAGCGATGCTGGAGATGATTAAGAAGTATTTGAATTGAAAGGATTTTGGACGAATGAACGTAGAAAGTTTAACCACGAATTAAGGTAATTAAAAACGAACGAATGGTGAGGTTTTTTAACACACACACACACACACACGTTGGTTCGTAAAAATTACCTTAATTCGTGGTTATAAAAAAAAGTCTATTCGTGGTTACACTTGTATCCAAGCCCTACACCCGCTCAATAATCATAGAACTAGCTCCCCCACCACCATTACAAATAGCAGCCAAGCCAACAGTTCCTTGCTTCTGATGCAAGACATTATTCAAAGTAGTAACGATCCGCGTACCTGACGCACCAAGAGGATGCCCCAATGAACAACCGCCACCGAATACATTTACTTTATCTTCTGTCAATCCCATTTCTTGATTGAAGGCCATCGCTACTACTGCGAATGCTTCATTCACCTCTACAAAATCAATATCTGACATTTCCATCCCTGCTATTTTTAATGCTTTTTTAGCAGCAATAGGAGGAGCAACCGTAAACCATTGTGGAGCCATTGATGCATCTGCGAATGCTACGATTTTAGCAACAGGCTTCAAACCCAATTGTTCTACTTTTTCTTTGCTGGCAAGAATTACTGCAGCAGCTCCATCATTGATGGTAGAAGCATTGGCGGCAGTTACCGTTCCTGTTTTTGAAAATGCAGGACGCAAATTAGGAATCTTTTCAAATTTAACTTTTTTGTATTCCTCATCTTCTGCTACCATGATTGGATCGCCTTTTCTTTGTGGAACCGCCACTGGCGTAATCTCTGATCCGAATTCACCACTCTCCGTTGCAGCAGCAGCTCTTTTATAAGATTGAATCGCAAAAGCATCTTGAGCTTCTCGACTGATATTGTATTTTTCTGCAGTGGCATCTGCACATACGCCCATCGCTTGGTGATCATACGCATCTGACAAGCCATCTTTTTGCAAGCCATCAACCAACTCTCCTCCACCAAATTTGTGTCCCCATCTTGCCTTAGGAAGATAGTAAGGAATATTCGACATGGATTCCATTCCACCGGCAACAAGTAAATCTGCTTGACCGCACATGATACTTTGTGCTGCGAACATGATTGATTTGATTCCAGAAGAGCAAACTTTATTTATGGTTGTACAAGGCACGGAATCCGCAATCCCAGCACCCAAAGCAGCTTGCTTGGCAGGAGCTTGTCCCAAATTTGCAGAACATACATTCCCCATCAAAACTTCTTGTACTTCTGATGCATCAACATTGGCTTTGATCAAAGCTCCTTTAATGGCTTCTGCTCCCAATTTGGTTGCGGAAAGGCTGGAAAAAACGCCTCCGAAACTTCCCATTGGTGTACGTGTCGCTGCTACGATATATACTTCTTTCATTAATTTAAATTAAGTGGTTCTAATTAAATGGTTCTAATAGTGGTGCAAAGGTAAGGAATTAGGAGAATCATTGAAAGTAATTTTTCAAACTACTTCAGTAAATGAATTTTAAAACTCAATCGTATCAGGGGAATTTATTCCCCTAAATTGCAATGCTACTCGTCATGGCAGATTTACTTACCAGACACAGAAGTGCATTAAACGAATGGCAAACACTATTTCTGAATGGGTAATTTAAAACCAGATGGGCATAAATAAGAAATCTTTTAGCTTCCGCAAAACTAAACACGATCAATTTTATCGAAGATAAAATACCTTCCGCGTCCTTTTGCCCTTTACGAAAGAAGAACTTCTGTGTCCTTCTGTTCCTGCTGTGCCTGCCTTGCTTTAGCAAGGGTTCAATTGCGTTAAATCGTCAATCTCTTCAATTCTTATTCTTAAAATATAGTTGTGTATAAACAGTAGCTTTCTTGAGAAAATGGTAGGAGATGAGTTCTTCAATTTCGAGTTTGACCTAGAATTATCTTACGAAAAACATTTCTTGCAGAATGCCTTTTTTTGTTTTCATAACCAAAACATGCAGCCCCTTAGAAAGAGGAATCCCTGCTAATAAAACTTTGTGCGTTCCATGACTCTGCATTGCGTTCAATAACGTCGCTTCTTTTTTTCCTTGCGCATCGAATATTTACAAAGAAACAGCTTCGTTGTTTTGAAGTGTAAAATTGACAGAGCTGATTTCAGAAACTGGATTTGGAAAAATAGATAAGTTGTAATTGGAATGGTCTAAATAATTAGCCGAAACAACCATACTGTCTACTGGTTCGAATCCAATAAGTAATAAAGTATTGCCACCACTTGGAATTCCCAACGTATCAATTTCTTTTGCATAGCCAATATCTGCTGGAGTAGAGATTCCTGGGACAGTGATGACTTCCGGTGGATTAGCAAAATCTTTATCGTATTTACTAATCCCTGCTGGAGACCATCTTGAGATATAATAATTGCCTTCATTGTCTTCGTCGATTCCATCAATGTTGCCATATGGTGTATTGATTATAGTGGAAAGAGAATTGTCTGTCAAATCGACTTGACGGATAGCGGCTCCAGCTCCCCAGCTTACATAAATCAAACGATTGTTTTCTGCATCATGTATGATACCGTTGGGTGTAGTGCCTGTATTGGAGATTAAAGTGCTAAAAGTAGGATTGCTCAAATCGCTGGCATCGATTTCGTAAATTCGATTAGACCCAAAATCAGTTGCCCATAATTTGGAATTTCCATCATTTGCCAAACCATTCAAAAATGAACTTCCCGAAATGGTAACGCTCATGACTTCTTGTCCGGTCGCTAAATTGTACCCTCTTATTTTTTGACCATCTATAGCAAACAGGTTTTCGCCCATCACTTCCATTCCATAATTCGCCTGTCCATTTCCAAAAAACTCCAAACTTCCATCGCTATTTCTAGCAATAATAGAATTGCCATTTGAGATTAAAAAACGATTTTGTGAAGCATCGTATTCAACACTTTCTATACTGCTTAAGGTTTGCGAATCAGCCTGAAAAAATAGGAAAGTTAATATGGAAAATATTACTAGTCTCATTTGTTTATAGTTTATGAAGTTGTTCAAAAATGGGCTACAATTAAATCATTGTTCTATTTTAAACAACTTTTATAATAAAAAACGGCTTTGTGAATTATTCAATTATAGCCATTTATAATGTTTCAAAATTCAAAGTTAGAACATTAAATGACCAAGAACTGTCGAATATTTGTCGAATGATGGTAAAGGAATACTTTTATGCTAGATGAATTAAATGTAAATTTGATTAATGACAAATATAGGACGAAAGATATCTGATCAAAAAAGGAATCTAGTCCCTTTTTCTATTCTAAACCACACATTCTAAAGCTATGCGTTTTTTAACCTTTTTATTGCTTGTACTTTTCTCTTCTACAATTGCTTGGACCCAATCTGGTGTCAAATACAGTAGAGCGAAAATTCATTTTGAAAAAGAAACTTTATTGCAGCTGGCCGAGTTGGGCTTGGATTTAGATCATGGAGATCATCACCATGCGAAAGATCCAGATCACCATGATGACAGTTACATCATTTCAGACTTTGCAGATTATGAATTGGAGCAGGCAAGAAATGCAGGCTTTGAAGTGGAAATTCTAATTGAGGATGTGCAAGGGCATTATGTGGATCAAAATATAAATGCTTCGACAGAGATTGTTCAGCCAAGTGCAGATTCAAGAAATCCGGAAAATTGTGAAGCGAGTTCAGTCTATGACATACCCCAAAACTTCACCTTGGGCTCAATGGGTGGATATTATACCTATGAAGAAATGTTGGCAATTTTTGATGATATGGCAAATCAATATCCAGATTTGATTTCTCAAAAAGCACCAATCAATGCTTCATTGACGCATGAAGGTCGTCCAATTTATTGGTTGAAAATATCTGATAATCCAAACGTTGATGAAGACGAACCAGAAGTGTTTTACAATTCCCTAACCCACGCACGGGAGCCGAATAGTCTGACGCAGAATATCTACTACATGTGGTATCTGTTGGAAAACTATGCAGTGAACGATGAAGTTAAATATCTGGTGGACCATACTGAAATGTATTTCGTCCCTTGTGTCAATCCAGATGGTTATGTTTTTAATCAAACTACTAATCCGAACGGTGGAGGTCTGTGGCGTAAGAACAGAAGAGACAACGGCGATGGTACATTCGGAGTAGACATTAACCGGAATTATGGCTACGAGTGGGGACACGATGATTTTGGATCATCAGGAAATACCAACTCACAAGTCTATCGAGGCACTGCTCCATTTTCTGAACCAGAGACGCAAATGATCCGAGAGTTTTGCAATGCCCATGAATTTGTAATTGCATTGAATTGCCATACCTACAGTAATCTTTTACTTTATCCATTTTCCTATTCTGATTCCAATGCGGAGCCAGAAACTTTTGTTCCACTTGGAGAAGTCATGACGCGAGCCAGTGATTATGAACCAGGTTGGGGAACGGCAGTTTTAGGATACGCGGTGAATGGAGATGCAGTAGATTGGCAATATGGAGAGCAAACAGAGAAGCCTAAAATATATCCTTTCATCCCAGAAGTAGGGCCAGTAGATTATGGTTTTTGGCCTCCGCAAGATGAAATTGTTCGGGTTACCCAAACGGCTTTGGAGCAAAATATTTATGCAGTACATTTGGTGCAGCTATATGCGGAGTTGGAAGAAACCGGCCCTGCAGTAGTTACTCAAACGGATAACGATATCTCTTTTAGCTTATCTCGATTAGGACTGAGGGATGGAACGTTGACTGTCGGATTAGAAGCGATGACCAGCAATGTGGTAGATGTGTCTGCGCCAATTGATTTTAACCTAAGTAGATTTGGTGTTGTAAGCTCAATGATTGGATATACCTTAGATTCTGATATTCAGGACGGAGAAGAGTTTACAATTAAAATAACCTGGTCCAACGGCTTGTATACCTGGTCCAAAACAGTAACGAAGTATTTTGGAATGGAAGAAGAATTGGTGAATGATATGCTTTCAAGTCAATCTGGTTGGATGACCATTCCAGTTTCAGGTTGGGGAGTAACCGGCAATACTTTTTTAAGTGCTCCTTTTTCAATGACTGATTCGCCAAATGGTTTTTACAATCCATCAACGACTTCCTATGCAGAGCTTGACCAGACAATAGATTTAACGGAAGCGGATGCAGCACTGATTAAATTTGGAGCGAAGTGGGAGTTAGAAACGGCAAGAGATTATGTACAAGTGGAAGTAAGAAAAGAGAGCGAAGCGGATTACACACCGTTATGTGGGAAGTATACAAAGTCTGGTTCACCTTTTCAAGAACCAGGAGAACCTCTTTTTGATGGATACCAAAGAGATTGGGTTTTTGAGGAAATGGATTTGAGCGACTACTTAGGAGAGCAGATAAGAGTACGATTTAAATT
>CALIAG010000096.1 GCA_938041325.1 uncultured Saprospiraceae bacterium
CAAAGGAAGTTGATAGCATAGAGTTGGATCCTTATTTAGAAACTGCAGATACAAATACAGATAACAACTATTATCCTGACCGAAAAACAATCCGACGTTTTGAAGTTTACAAGGACAAGCAAACTAAGAAAAGAGCTAATCCAATGCAACTTGAGCAACAATCAAAACAGAAAGGCTCTGGTACTAACTAAAACAAAAAAGGCTCGTTAATTATAACGAGCCTTTTTTGTTAGAGTGAGTATTTAAAAACTCTTCCAGAAAACCATTAAACAATTCTGGCTTTTCCATCATAGGTGCGTGCCCACATTTCTCGACTATTTCTAAATGGGAGTGTTCTATCATTTCGTTGAATTTTTCACCGACGAATGAAGGGGTTATATTATCTTCAGCTCCCCACACTAAAAGGGTTGGCGCCTTTATCTCGTGCAACCTATCCCCTATATTATGTCTCACCGCGGATTTAGCTGTAGCGATCACTCTTATTGCTTTATTCCTATCGTTTACTATATCGTATACTTCATCTACCAACTCCTTTGTTGCAACTTCTTTATTGTAAAAAGTAGATTCAGTTTTCGTTTTTATAAACTCATAATTCCCTCTTTTAGGAAAACTCGATCCTAAGGAATTTTCAAAAAGTCCTGAACTGCCCGTCAAAATCAGCGAGTTAATCTTTTCTGGACAAGCCAAGGTGAATAACAAAGAAATATGTCCACCTAAGGAATTTCCCAATACATTAACTTTTGTAAAATTTTTAAATTCAACAAAATCCTTTACGTGATCCACTAAACCCGAAACCGTTACTTTTCGTATAGGTAATTCATATATAGGTAAAATAGGAATTACAACATTGTAATCATTTTTAAAGTGATTAATAATTCCATCAAAATTACTCAATGCACCAAACAAACCGTGCAACAGCAAAAGAACAGGACCTTCACCTTTCGACTCTATGTATTTAAACTTTTCTTCTTCTAGTATTTCAAAACTCATTTACTATATGGTTTAGTCATTTTCGTAAAAATAACTTTTTTATAGATGGCATCAAATGTTAAAAACATATAATAAATAAGTATAATAGATTTTATACACATCTAATTTTATTGAATATAATAGTTATATCATGCATTAGTTTCATATTAACAAAATAAATTATTACTAAAATGTAAATTTGAATTGAGTTATAAACAGCTGTTGATAAGATAAATGTTAGGAAAAGTAGTGAAATTGTAAGCGAATTAACAAGCTAAATACATGCTATATTCGTATGAGTATGAAGGCATTTTATAAAAATAAGGTTAAAGCTAGCTTATCAACATAGGAAAAATGTAATGTTAGTAACCAGAATAGTGAATTAAATTTAAATAATTAAACATAACTAGCTATTTTTCAATAGTTTAAACAAATATATAATTGTACTATAAAATTTTAACCAATATTAAAATCATAGTTATAAACAAAAATATTGAGTTTTATTTGGAAGGCTTCTCAAGTTGGAAAAGTACTGTTATGACTGAACAAAACAAAATTAGAGCTACTGCTTGATGAGCTACGCCATAAAATAAAGGTACGGATCCTAAACAGTTGATCACGGTAAGAATTCCTAATAGAAACTGAGTTACCAACAAGGTTACTAACATATTAACATTCCTCTTTAAAGAAACAGACAGATGAAAGTTCATTGCTTTAAAGTAAAAAAGGCCAACTAAAAAGCAAATTAAATACGCCATGCTCCTATGCAAGATTTGTACATATGTTTTCACTTTTACATTAGGTTCATAATTCAAAATATCTCCTTGAACTCCAGAATTATTTAAACTATTCAGAATATTATCACCGTTAACAAAAATTGGGAAATAAGGATGAACAAGTCCGGCTCGCATTCCTGCCATTAGACCGCCAAAAATAATTTGAACAAATATAAGCGTAGCCAATAACCACGCAAACCTCCTCAAATACACCAAACCGCCATCTGACTCTGTTTTTCCCATAGATCTCCACCAACTCCAAAACAAAACCCCTAGCAAGATCGTGGCTACTCCTAGATGGATAATAAGTTTATACGCGCTTACCCAGGTCCTATCATCTTCGTTCAACCCACTACTGACCATTATCCATCCAAAAGTGGCTTCAATGATTGCTAATATGATTACAATGCCCAAAGATTTCATCAACCACTTAGGAATCCATTTTTTTATAACAAAGAAGATAAATGGAAATAAAAAAACAAACCCGATAAGTCTAGCCCATAAACGATGAAAATACTCCCAAAAAAAGATAAACTTAAACTCGGAAAGGGTCATTCCTGAATGAATCGTTTCATATTGCTTTTTAGCGGATACTTTATATTTTTCAAAAGCTTCTAGCCACTCCACTTCATTCAAAGGCGGAATTGTTCCTTGTATTACCGACCACTCCGTTATAGACAATCCAGAATCCGTTATCCTAGTTACCCCTCCAATGATCACTTGTATGAAAACCATAACAACTCCTATGAATAACCAATTACTGACTACTTTTCTTATTGGTTTGTATAAGTTTTCCACCATGTGTTGATAAGCTTGTTGATAAATGAACAGATTTAAAAAAATCAAAATCTCCCTCCTAAGGATAACAAATCGGCGAAGACGAAAGTTGACACAAATTAGAATGTTTTAAAAATGTTTCAAAAGAATAATCCACATCCCTTCTGATTAATAATAATAATAATAATAAATTTTTTAAAAAAGGCTCATCATCATCAAGGCTGTTAATATGTAGATAAAAAAGGCGATTTTTATTATGTAATCCCATTCTTAAATATTCTATTGCACTTATAAACAGTTAACCAACATGTTTAACGATTGATTACTAATGCTTTATCTTTTTATTCACAATATGTTGGTAAAGTTCGGTATTGATAAAAAGTTGACCGCTATGTATGTGATAACTATGCAACTTTGTTGATAAAGTAGGGTTAAACTAACACTCTTCCTCTTATATATCTATTATGAAATATATTACTTTTTAATATCGTTGGTAAGTGTTGATAAGTCCACTACATATCCACATGGTTATGCACAAATAGGGGGACATTTCTAGAATTTTAATATGCTGATATATTCGTGATTATAGATGCAAAAAATCATAATGTTTATAACTTTTCAGGGTATAGATGCAAAAATGTTTTAAGTAGGCATTAAGGCCCTTTAATTTTAATAAATTAATAAACAATTAGTTTATTTTAAAGGAATAAAAGAGCTCATTCATGAATTCATAAATTGAGCTTGAAATGAATTTGTTTTGACACCTATATATATAGTATGAAAGTAGTTATTCAAAGAGTAAAAGAATCATCGGTTACTATTAATCAAGAGGTAAAAGGTAAAACAGGACTTGGGCTTATGATCCTGCTTGGGATTATGCCTGAAGATTCCGAAGAAGATATAAATTGGTTGGTGAATAAAATTGTAAAGTTGAGAATATTCGGCGATCAGGATTCAGTCATGAATTTATCTATTCAAGATGTAAAAGGATCATTTTTGGTGATTAGCCAATTTACATTGTATGCCAGTACAAAAAAAGGGAACAGACCATCTTATATTAAAGCTGCTAGACCTGAGGTTGCAATTCCTCTTTATGAAAAGTTTTTAGATAAGTTGAGAGAAACATCAGGGTTGCAAGTAGATTCAGGAGAATTTGGAGCAGATATGAAAGTCGCTTTAATAAACGATGGGCCAGTAACAATATTAATGGATTCGAAAAATAAAGAATAATGACAATAAAGGAAGCGCAACAAACTGTTGATGAATGGATCAATTCTGTCGGAATTAGATATTATAATGAAATGACCAATACCGCAATTTTGACTGAAGAGGTTGGGGAGGTTGCAAGTTTGATGGCTAGAATTTATGGCGAGCAAAGCTTTAAAACGAAGGAGGCTGAAATTAATGGAAAGGCAAATCTCGCGGACGAAATGGCGGATGTTTTATTCGTATTAATATGCCTTGCGAATCAAACAGGTATTGATTTGACGGAAGCCATTAAAAATAATTTGGAAAAGAAAACGAAAAGAGATGCTGCGCGACACGCTAATAATAAAAAATTGAAGTAAATTAAAGAGTCAAAAAACCAATAATATGAAAAATTTCTTCTTAGCTATATTTACTTTTTTACTTATCTGCAATCTCGATGCCCAAAATAGGGTAGAGTTGGATATAAATTTTGAAGATCAGATAGCATCTGCAAATTGTATTCAAATACTAGAAAATGGTTTTAAATCAGATCTGACAAAACCAACTTGTCAACCTAATTTGATTACTGATCAAATTGCCATTCCTCTCGATCAAATTGAAAATTTCATTGCCTTTTCAATGACTTGGGATGCCAATACTTTAGAAAGAGATGCAATTTCGGTACAGTATAGGTTTTTAACAAATAATGATACTGACACTGAATGGCTTGAAATTCCTGAAAATGGCCATTATCAAGAGGCTACAATGCAGAAAGTTAGTGAACTCGTTTTTGCATCCAAAGAATCCAATTATGTTCAGATAAGTTTGACTATCAATGATTTAAATGCTGAGATAGAAAATTTTAGGATGCATTTTTTTGACCCAGGAAACACTGAAAAAAGTAATCAACATTCTGTTGGTAACCATGTTGATAAAGTATTGGGATGCCCATGTATACAGCCAGAATTTGAAGGTCGTTTGGATTGGTGTCCGAATGGAAGTTGCTTGGAACATCCAGAACCCGCTGTTACTCCCGTGTCACATTTAATTGTTCATCATTCCGCCGGAACAAATGTGAGTTCGGATTGGTCAGGAGTTGTAAGAAGTATTTGGGATTTTCATGTGAACTCAAATGGTTGGTCGGATATTGGTTACAATTGGTTGGTGGATCCAAACGGTGTATTATATGAGGGAAGAGAAGATAATATTTTGGGAGCGCATTTTTGTGGAATGAATACAGCAACGATGGGGGTATGTGTTTTGGGAGATTTTACGGGGCAAACAGCTACTGATATGGCAAAAGCAAAATTGGTAGAATTGCTTGCATGGAAATCATGCGACAGAAATATTGATCCACTCGGCACTTCTAATCATTCGGGAAGTGCAGGATCTCTTATAAATATAGCAGGACATAGAGATGGTTGTGCAACGCTTTGTCCAGGTGATATGCTTTACCCCGATTTACCTGCAATAAGAGATAGCGTTGTAAGTTATATTCAAGCAAACTGTACTGAATTGGCAGCGCCTTCAAATTTAACTTTGGAATATACAGATCAAATGAGAGTACGTTTAAGATGGGAAGACAACTCTGAAGGAGAAGATGGTTTTAGTATTGAAAGATCAACAGGAACAAATGATAATTTTGCTCAAATAATCACGAGTATTCCTAATGTTATGCAATTTCAAGATAGTGGTACAGATCCTGATATGACTTACTTTTATAGGGTCAGAGCATTCAAAGGATTTACCAATAGTGCGTATTCAAATGAGGAAGAAATTTTTACAGGAATTGTTTCTACAAATGAGTTAAAAGATACTAAAATTAGATTGTTTCCTAACCCTGTTTCTGATGTACTTTACTTAGAAATTGATAGTAAAATTGCGGCTTTTGTAAATGTAGAAATTAGTGATATTAGCGGTAGAATAATTCAAAAAATAGAAAAATTAGATGTGAATTCTGGTAGCTATACGCAGACTATAAATACAGAGAATTTGGAAACAGGAGTATACGTTTTAACTGTTTCAAATCAAGAGACAAAAGCCAATTATAAATTCGTAAAAAAATAATTATTCTTCTTCCTCTAGTTTTATATCATTGCTCATTTCGAGGATGATGGCATCTTGAATTTCATTTTTTTCAGGAGGCTTAACTTGATTCCCAACGGTATTGCTATATGCTATATCAGCTTTAAAAGGGGAGGCTTGTTGGTGCTTTTTAATTAGCTTAATTGAGAAGTATAAACTGATGGCTAGTGTCAGAGTAGAAAATGTAATTAGCCAATCATAAAAGTCCTGTAAAATAAAGAAGTCATAAATTCCATGAATTAGAACGGCTAAGAAAAGACCTTTAAGTAAAAGTAAGATTCTATTCTTTTCATCAAACTTTGCGAGTCCTACATAATAACCAGAGAGTACAGCAAAAACAGCATGTGCGGGTACTGCAGTAAATGCTCTAAGTAAGGTAGTTTGTAATCCGAAACGATCGGCATAAAAAATATTTTCTACTGTTGCAAAACCCATTGCAATCATAACAGCATAAACGATTCCATCCAAGGGTTCATTAAAAAAGGATCGACTAAATATTAGAATTAAACAAAGAAATTTGACGAGTTCTTCACTAAATGCCACTACAATAAAAGAAGAAACTAGGAGGTGAAGAAGACTTAGCGATTCATCGATTCCCATAGAAGCACCAAAAGCTTCTAACTTCATTGCAGGAATAGTACTTAGCATCCCTAATGCAAAAGCAAGAAGAAGCATCAAGTGTTGCTCGCTCTCATATTTGTCCTGGCGGTAAACAAAAAAGCTTACCAAAATTCCAGGCAAAATAGCCAATGCTATTATTAAAGGACTCATTCCCAATTAGGTTGTTATTTTCGTTGATTCATAAAAGGTACAAAACTCAAAAAAGTCATTCAAAATTTCAATGGATTTTTCTTTTGCTTCGTACATGGCCATATGTCCAACATTTTTTAAAATATGGATAGAAGCTACTTTCGCTAAATGACTTTGTTCTAAATTTATTTCGTGGGGAATAACGGTTTCTTCTTTACCCATTAAGTGCAGAACGGGTTTGTCAAACTTGACTAAGGTTGATTTTTGTTCCTTTCTATTTGCCATTGCAGACAAAGCTGTAGTTATGCCTTTTGGATCATAATTACAAGCATTGAAAGTAATTTTTTCAATGAGGAAATTATTGCTTCTTTTAAATTTTGGGGTGAATAATGCAGGAATTAGCTGCTTCACATAAAGTTCAGCTCCAAACTTTTCAATAAATTCTATTGCTTTTTTTCTATTGCTTTTTGTTTCTTCAGAATCTGGAAAAGGATGACTATTAAAAAGGCCGAGACCCAAAAGAAGGTTAGGAAATTTTTCTGCAAAACTCAATGCAACATAACCACCCATAGAATGGCCGATCAAGACTATCTTTTGGAGATCTAATTCTGCGAGCAAAGCGTAAATTACTTGCCCATATTTTTCTATTGTTAATTTTGGAATTGTTTCAGATTGCCCGAATCCTGGAAGATCAATGGTGATAATTCTCTTATCAGACAATCCAGGAATCAAATCTTCCCAGACGGAACTATCTTCACAAAAGCCATGGATGAATAATACAGCTTCTCCTTTTCCTTGATCAGAATAGTGAATATTAGCACCCTCAAAATTAAATAAACTCATCTCTTGTTTTTGGTCAACGATTCAAAGCAAGAATCATAATGCTTGGCTAAGTTACTCCAATCATATTTTGAAACAAAATTTTGGGAATGAGCATTTTGTCGGAGAAGACCAATAGTAAGAATATTTGTTTTTAGAAGGGAATAAAACTCTTCTTCTGAAGAATAAAAATATTTATGAGCAGATTCTATAGGAACGTGCTCTGGGTAAGCCAAACGTTTTGGTAAAATAGGATAGCAATTACAATAAATTGCTTCAACGACACTGCCGCCAAAAAAATCTTGAAAATTAGTAACGGGAAGGATATCTGCTGTCCATAAAAGATGCGCATACTCTTCGAAATTTTCGGTGAAACCAAAGTGAATAATTTCCTCTTTTAGCCTCTTCTCTGCTTCTTTGAATATGTCTGGACTGGTTTTAAAAGATTCGCCTAAAACGATCAATTGGAAAGCTATGTTTTCCTCTTTTAGTTTAAAAAGAGTATTGAAAAATAACGTTGGATTTTTATCATATTCCCAGCGGTGATTCCAAAGAATTGTAGGCAAGGTACCTTTAGAAGGACTGGTTTTGAAGGAATCAAATTTTGCTAAATCCATCCCTAAGTAAAGGACTTCACTTTTGTTTTTAAGATTAGTAATCGACTCTTCATTTTTGTAATCAGGAAACTGATTTAGGAAATTTGGTAGTGCGTCAAGAAAAGAATTTTTGTGGTAATTGGAATTAAAAAACAAAGCGTTAGAAGCCAGTGCGCTTGTATAATTAATAAAAGCATAGTGGTTATCTCTTTTTAATTTCACATCTGAATCAGTTGGAGACCAAGGGTAAGTAATTTGGTTTTCATGAAAATAAATTGCGACTGGAATAGCCGCTGTTCTATCACGTGTCAAGGCCAAAAAAGTCGTCAAATCTAACATATCAGAGACGAGTATAAAATCTGGACTAAAATCTTCTTTATTGAATTGGTTTGCTAAAGTGACTGCTGCTCCATGCATTCTCCATTTCCAATGCCGCCCAGGTAAAGAAAGAATATGAACTTCATGTTTGCTGAATTTTTGATATTCGAAACTCCACCTTTCATGGCTTCCGGTATAAAAGGGTTCTATCAGCAGAATTTTCATCAAGTGCAAAATATTAAAAAAAAAGCAAATAGATCGAGGCTATATTCTCGGATTTTATATCTTTACAATAGGTGGAGAATAGATGAAGAAACATAGAACTTTGCATTGATGAATGAAAAATCCTCTCTAGAGAATTTATCACCCAACCAAAAAGCGGTTAAACGGTTATTGAAAAATAAGCCTGCCGTACTTGGAATATTTATCATTGCTTTAGCGGTGTTTCTATCTATTTTTGGATATCTGATAATTCCGGATTCGAGCCCAAACGCAGACGATCAAATTACGGAAGTCCAATTAAATCCGCCGGGGCTAGAAGTAAAACTCCTTAAAATTAGAAAGAATAGGGAATTCGAAGAAACCAGTTTTATTAAAAATTTGGTTTATGGAAAACCAAACGTTTTCAAATCGATTCCTATAAATAAATATGAATTTTTCGGAGATTCAATACGAATAGAAAAATTCGCAGGAAAAGACCCAGAAACTGGTTCACTTCTTAAAGGGCGTACAAATCGCTTTCATATAGCTGATATTGCCTACGCCTTGCATTATGACCAACCCAAACAAGCTTCCGCACCAACGGAAATGGTTTGGAAAGATTTAAACGGAAAACTACATAACATTCAAAGGGAGGTTCTTCAAAAGAATATTGAAGAAGACAATATCGTGTCAAAGAAATTTTGGCTAGGGACAGACCGATTTGGACGCTGTCTACTAAGTAGGCTAATTTTAGGAATTAGAATTTCTTTGTTTGTTGGATTAATAGCGGTTGCAATCTCTTTAACCATCGGAATATTTTTAGGTTCGATTGCAGGTTATTATGGTGGAAAAACGGATGATTTAATCATGTTGTTGATCAATACAGTTTGGTCAATTCCCACCTTGCTCTTGGTCTTTGCAATAGTGTTGGCCTTAGGGAAAGGGATTGAAAATATATTTATAGCAGTGGGCTTGACGATGTGGGTAGATGTAGCGAGAATTGTACGTGGTCAGGTAATGGCCTTTAAAAAAATACAGTTTGTAGAAGCTGCCCAATCCATGGGTTTTAAATCATGGAGAATTATAAGTAAGCACATTTTGCCTAACATTCTGGGACCTGTGATGGTTATTGCTGCTGCCAATTTTGCAACGGCGATATTAGTAGAAGCGGGATTAAGTTATTTGGGTTTTGGAATAGAACCTCCGCAACCTTCCCTAGGTACCATGCTTAATGAAAACTATGGATATGCAATTAGTGGAGATCCATTTGTAGCATTATTTCCTGCATTAGCAGTCATGTTTATGGTATTGGCCTTTAATTTGGTGGGTAATGGCCTAAGAGATGCCTTAGATGTCAAACAAAATCAGTAACAATCACGTAATACAAATAGAAACAGTTATTTTAGATTTATAATGTCAGAGTTTTCAGAAATAAAAAAAGGATTATCGAATATGGACTTGCTTGAACGCGAGTTGAACCTGAAACAACTTCAGATAAATAGACTATTGACCATTACGCAAGCGATTAACAATAACGTCTCTGCGGAAGGGTTGTATTCTATGTACAATTCTTTTCTAAGTTGGGAAATGGGTGTAAGAAAAATGGCTTTGTATGTCTTACAAGATAATGAGTGGAATTGTACTTCTCATATCGGAATAGACGAAGCTTTGATAGAACGAGATATCACTGAAAAACTGACTAAGTACCAAAGATTAAAAAACCTCGATGATGAAAATGACGATCCACTGATTAGTCAGTTTGATATCGTTGTACCTGTACTTCATAAAGATACCGCCATTGCTTATACATTCATTGGAGGCTTTGCAGAAGATGAAGACATGTACAACAAAGTTCAATTCATCACAACGATCACAAATATCATAGCGGTTGCTATTGAAAATAAACGCTTATTCAAAAAGCAAATAGAACAAGAACGGATAAAAAGAGATATTGAGTTGGCAAGCGAAATGCAACAACTTTTCATTCCTTCTGATTTGCCGAAAGGAGATGATTATCAATTGGCGAGTATCTACAAACCACACTATAGCGTTGGTGGTGATTATTTTGATTTCATTGAATTTGACTCGGATAAATTTGCTTTCTGTATTGCGGATATTTCCGGCAAAGGGGTTGGAGCAGCATTGCTCATGGCGAACTTTCAGGCCAATTTTCATTCTTTGATTAACCAAGAATCAAAGTTGGATGATTTTATAAGAGCATTGAATTTATCTCTGTTTAGAATTACTGGTGGCGATAAATTTCTTACTTTTTTCGTAGCTGAGTTTGATAAAAAAACAAGGATGCTCCGATATGTAAACTGTGGACACAACCCACCTTTTGCAGTAATGAAATCTTTAGAATACCGTTTGGATAAAGGGACAACCATTCTGGGTAGTTTCTTAAAAATGCCTGAAATAGAAGTTGGGGAATTGCATTTGCCAGAGGAAGCTTTGATCCTCACTTATACAGATGGTCTGACGGATATTAAGAACGAGCAAAACCAATTCTTGTCAGATGATATGCTTTCTGCATTCATGGCCAACAACAGCGGTTTGTCTGCTGATGCGTTCAATGATAAGCTAATGGAACAGATTGAAAGGTTTAAAGGAAAACAAAATTATCCTGATGACTTTACGGTTCTTACCTGCAAAATATTCTCCTAAAAAATTATTTAATCAGAAATTATTGGACCTTGGTCTAGAATCCTATCATAGTTTTTTAAACCTTGTTATCTTTTCATTCGTTAATAAAGAGAAGGGTTAACCACGAAATAGTACAGACTTTCACAACAAGAAAGTACGTTTTAGAAATATGAAAAATAAGAATATAGCGGCAATATTATCTTTTTTCTTGGGCTTGTTTGGGGTCCATCGATTTTATTTAGGCCAAGTAGGTTTAGGATTTTTATATCTCATTCTTTTTTGGACAGGGATAAGTACGATTTTAAGTTTGGTAGATGCTGTTGTTTTTTTGACCATGGACGAAGATGTTTTTGATTTAAAATACAACAAACGGTTTTTGGATAGAGGGTTTAGAAGGGATTATAAAAGATACGATACTGATTTTGATCGAGAAGAAAATCGATTTGACAGAAGAAGAAATCGAAGAAGAGAAAGAGAGCCACGACGTGAACAACCTGAACCCAGACCTAATCGAACAAGACGTCAAAGTTCAGCAGCTCGCCCACAAGCACCAAGACCAGTAAGGAAGAAAACGAATCCTTACAAAATGAGTGGAATTCAAAAATACAAGGATTATGACTTTGACGATGCAATACTTGATTTTAAAAAGGCATTGCAAATAGACGACAAAGACAAAGCAGTTCATTTTAATATAGCTTGCGCTTATTCTTTGACAGAACAAAAAGAAGAAGCTTTCCAACATTTAGATGCAGCCGTTGCAAATGGCTTTGTAGATTTTGAAAGAATAAAAAATCATGATGCGCTTGCCTACTTAAGAATTCAAGACGAATACGAAACGTTTGTTCAAAATGGGTTTAGACTTCTAGCGATTAAAGATCAGGTCCAGCAAACTCAGGCTGTACCGAAAACAGATCTCCTTGAACAGCTAAAACAGTTGGGCGAATTGCGAGAAAGAGGCTTGTTGACTCAGGATGAATTTACCATTCAAAAGAAAAAACTATTGGGTTAACTTTGTAAATAAAGTTAAAAAACCTAGTTTAACCTCTGTACAGCCTTATTTGATATTGAAGTTGTATAAAAATAGATAGATGAATTAATTGTAATCCATTGATTTGGCCAGCCCGTCCGCTTTCGCGGGTCCCTCATTTGCTGCATTATCATGCAGCACCCTGTGGGATCATTCGGTCCTAGCTAATTTTGTTTTCCATAGCTTTGGCTATGCAAAAAAAATGGAGCTTCGACTTGAATATCAAGCATCTACAATTAATTTCAACCTCCATTTTTGAACAACTTCACTGATATATTTTCAAAATGAACTTTGATTCTAAAAATATTCCTTTTCTTTTCTTCCTGTTTTTCGTCATGGTAGCAATTTTCGAAGTACCTGTCGGTGCATTTATTGCAGCGGCTGTAATCTTCACGATTGCCCGAAATATGATGGGGAAATCCGGAAACCCTCGTAACCCAAGAGATGGTGGACCAAGAAATTCAAGGCGTCAACAAAGAAGAGAGCGCCGATATGATACTAGAGAATATCAAAAACCAACTACTGCGCCACCACGGACAAGACCGGTAAGAAGACCTCAATCAACCATACCTAAAAAGAATCCTTTTAAAACTAGCGGCTTAAAAAAATTCAAAGAATTCGAATACAACGAAGCCATTGAAGATTTTGTAAAAGCACTTCAGATAGATGATTCTGATATAGCCACACATTTTAATATTGCCTGTGCTTATTCTTTGACCGAAAACAAAGAGAAAGCATTTTATCATTTGGACCGAGCGGTAAGTATGGGTTTCAAGGATACCGAGCGCATTAAGAACCATGACGCTTTGGCTTATTTAAGAATACAAGATGAATTTGAAGCGTTTGAAAATAACGGCTACAGAACACCAGGTGATTCACCTTTGAAAAAGGATGAAGAACTATTGACCAATAATCCTGATTTATTGGAACAGCTCAAGCAATTGGGTGAGTTGCGTGAAAAAGGTCTTTTGACGAATGCTGAATTTGAAATTCAAAAGAAAAAACTGCTGCGGTAGTCAATAAATCCGCTTTCCTGTTAAATACTAGAAGATACTGCCCTTAAAACTCTAAATGGCCTGAAAATAACCTTTTTGGCACCATGCTTGAATTTTATTTGAGAAATTAGTCCAATTGGTAAACGATCTGCATCAAATTTTCGTTTAATCACCTACAAGCAAACATACGTTAGAAATTTATGATCGCAAGCAATTTATTATCCCACACTCTAGTTCCTCTTCGAACCTCTGATTCGGGGAAGGAAGCATTAAGCATCATGTCTGATTTTTACATCAAGCATTTGCCGATTGTGAATAATAAAGAATTGCTTGGTGTTATCTCTGAAGATGACATTCTAAACTATGACGTAGAAGAGGCGATTGGATCTTATCAGCTTTCCCTAAGAAGACCCTACGTTAGGGAGAAAGACCACATTTATGATGTTCTGCGTTTGATCAGTGAAGAAAACTTGACGGTTATTCCTGTTGTCGATGTTGAAAACAATTACCTAGGCTTAATTAGCCAAGAAGACTTGATTCGCTTTTTTGCAAACATAGGCTCGTTTACAGAACCCGGAAGTATAATCGTTTTTGAAATGAGCAAAAGGGATTATTCCTTGACGGAAATTGCAAGGATCGTTGAAAGTGAAGAAGCGCAAGTGCTCAGTTCTTTCATAACATCCAGCTTAAACAGCGCAAGAATTGATGTAACCATCAAAATAAACCGCCAAGATATTCAACGGATAATTGCTTCATTCGAACGATATGAATACCAAATCAAGGCATCTTTCCAAGAAACAGATTTTTTCGATTCATTGAAAGAACGTTACGATTCGCTAATGGCTTATTTGAACGTATAAAATCCACCTCTTTCTTTTCTTCTCATCGAATCAAATCAAATCAAAAATAGTTCTATTTTGTGTTGTTAATAAATGCTTATAAGCTTTCGTTAAAGCTTTATAATATCATTATAAATGACGTTGAATAGTTTCAACACTTGCGAAAAGTGTTTCCTTAAAATCTTACTTTTTTTGTTTTTGTGCATCCCCGTTTTTGGGTTTGCACAATCTGCACCAATATTGGTAAAATCGATTACCATTGAAGGAAATAAGCGTACTAAAGAAGCGATTGTCTTAAGAGAAATGGATTTTGGAGTAGGCGATACCATTCCTTTTAACGATTTAGGCCCGCGCTTAGAAAAAAACAAACTTCTGATTCTGAATTCTGGACTGTTCACGATAGTGAAAATGAATGTAAAAGACTGGTCAGGAGACAATCATATTGGAATACAAATAGAAGTGCAAGAGCAATGGTATTTGTACCCTTATCCAATTTTTGAATTAGCAGATCGGAATTTCAATGTTTGGTGGCAAGAACAAAACCGAGCTTTAAATAGGATAAATTTGGGGCTCAGGGTCAGCCACCTAAATCTTACTGGCCGAAGTGACCAACTTAAAATAACAACTCAATTTGGCTATACTCAAAAGTATGAAGTAGATTATACTTTACCCTATTTTAATAAAAAGCAGAACCTTGGATTCAATGTAAATGCCTTCTTTTCAGGAAACAGAGAGGTCAATTATCAAACACAACAAAACAAATTTGTTTTTTATAGAGGGGATGAGTTTCAAAGAAAAACCACTCGTTTTAGAGCAGGTTTACTCTATCGACCAGGGATTTATTTTTACAATAGATTTGATATAGAATTCCATCAGAATATTTCCACAGATACGGTTGCTACAATTTTGAATCCTGACTACTTTTTAAATGGAAAAACAGATCAACGATTCTTTGCCTTGCAATATAGTTTTGCAATTGATTACCGGAATATACGTCCATACCCAACTGCTGGTTATTTTTGGCAAACCACTTTAAGGAAAGAAGGTGTTGGCTTGTTTGGAGATTTAAATAATTTAAAATTAAGTACAACATATGCCCAGTACGTTCCACTACGAAAAAAGTGGAATTTAGAACTTATTTTGAAAGGACGCGTATTTCTACAGAGACAACAGCAACCCTATTATAATAGCAGAGCTTTAGGTTTTCAACCTGATTTCTTAAGAGGCCATGAGTTGTATGTTGTGGATGGGATGGATTTCGGAATTGGACAGACGAGTATCCGATATGAATTATTTAATAAAAATATCAGCCTAGAGCGTTTCATGCCGCTCAAACAATTAAAAGTAATGCCCTTAAAGATTTATTTAGCGCTCAACAATGATGTAGGAATTGTAAATGATCCACATTATGCAACTGGGAATTCTTTCAGTAATAAGGTATTATGGGGAGGAGGAATAGGAATTGATATAGTGGCTTATTATGACAAGGTTATTCAAATACAGTATAGTTTTAATCAATTGTGGGAAAATGGTTTATTTTTACACCACAAGTTCACATTCTAATGCAAGTAGTCATATTCGGTAAAGTACTTAAAGAGAAGGACCATGAGTTTGTCCTTGAAGTTTTCAATGTTCTACATGAGCAGGGAGCGACGGTATTTGTATATGAACCCTATCTTAAACAACTGCGAGAAGCATTGAATATCAGCTATAGTTTAGGTACTTTTCAAGAATACTTGGATTTTAAAATGCGAAAAATAGATTTCGTGATTTCCCTTGGAGGAGACGGGACTATTTTGGCTGCTACGACCTTAGTCAAAGATAGTGGAGTTCCCATATTAGGGATAAACTTGGGGCGATTGGGCTTCCTAGCAAGCATAGAGAAACACGATATAAAACAAGCCATAAAATTATTGTCGGAAAACAGGTTCAATATTGAAGAACGGACCATGCTTTATTTGGAATCTAATCTTCCATTGTTTGGAGACAAGCCTTTTGCCCTCAACGATTGCACTTTATTAAAAAGGGATACTTCTTCGATGATCATTGTTCATGTTTTTATTAATGGAGCATATCTAAGTTCCTATTGGGCAGATGGAATTATTATCTCTACCCCGACGGGTTCGACCGGTTATTCTTTAAGTTGTGGTGGACCGATTATTTTTCCAAATTCTGGTAACTTGGTTATAACTCCTGTCGCACCGCACAACCTCAATGTACGCCCAATAGTTATTTCCGATACTTCGGTTGTTTCTTTTGAAATAGAAGGAAGAGCTGAAAACTTCTTGTGTACCCTTGATTCCAGATTTGAAACCATCACTGCAGAACATCAACTGGCCGTTAGGAAATGCGATTTTAATACTAAACTCGTTCAACTCGATGGGCGAAGCTTTCTTCGAACGATTAGAGAGAAACTGAATTGGGGTTATGACCAGCGGAATTAGAAAACACTACTTTTCCATGTAATTTTATAAGTGTTCCCTACCTTACATATTTGGTTAGTAAATATATAGATCAGCTTTCAAATTCTAGGAAAATTATTTATATTGCATAACTATAAACCAGCAACTAAGTCTGAGATCAAAAGCTTGTCTACCTTTTTAGACAAAATGTAATTGTTTAGAGAGGTTTTACAACGAATAATTTCTGGGATTCTGAAATTGTTCGTCCTATATAAGCAAAAAGGCGTAGGGATAAACGCCTTTTCAAACTACACCTTCGAAATACTATAAGAGCTAAAGTAGTTCACGGAATTAAGTTAACTAAGAAATTGAATGAATAATTTTCTTAATCCTTCGTTGAAAATACTCGTCGATGCTATGACATCGCCTGTGTTTTTCGCCTCGTCTAAAGAAAATTTTCTATCCAATTTATTGTAAACCCAATTTCCGTAAACTACTTGAACAGATTTTTTTCTTAAAAAGAAAATCTATTGAAACACAAAGTGATTTGAACAGTTAAATTAACTGTGACACAAAATCATGTGTTAACAAAATAAGTTTAAATAATAAGCAACAAAAGTAACTCAAAAGGTATTTAACTAATAATGAACTTTAGTCCATCGACATATCGCTCTAAAATTTATCAGGATTTCAAAGAAATGGATGCTGCTGAGCATCGTTCTATGGTTCGTTTTTTTGAGGACAATCAAAAGGATATTAAGAGTCTTGAGTTGAATGAATATTTTGAATTATTGTGTCAATATTTGGTTTCCTTGCACGAAACAGGTTCTTATGACAAGTATATTCAAAATGCTGATTATGCAATAGAAGCATGCATCGTTCACAATTTGACAACACCGAATGATAAAGATATTTATAGAAAATTATTGTTCAAAAAGGCGGCTTGTCATTTTAGTCTAATGGACTATGAAAAAGCTTCTCACATCTGGCACGAATTGGTAAAAATGGATCCAACAGATGAAGAAAGCATCAAATCATTAAAAAGATGTCTTTGGAAACAGAAACCCAATTACGTTAAAAAAACAAGAGCGATAAGCATTTTGTTATTCATGCTTTCCGCTCTTATTATTGCTGGTGAACTAATCGTAATCAAACATCTTTTCCCGCATTTAGAAGAAGACGTTCAAATGATTAGAAGTTTAATTTTCTTTTCTGGACTTTCCCTTTTGCTATTGGGTGACCTTCTCCATCATAGCAAAGTAAATAGCCGCATCAATTCTTTTGTAGAAAAAGCGATGAAAGGTAAGCTATAGTTTCCTCAAATAGATATTGTCATAAGTCGCTTCTGCTTTTATCAGACTTCCTCCACCATTTATTTCTCCTTTTAAATTTTGACCGAATGCAGTTTCCTTTGAATTCGCTTTTACGATAATATCGAAGTTGCTAAATACTTCACCATAAGAGGTACACAACTCAATATCAGCTTTGCTCGCAGAAGGAATTGAAATATCAACATCGTCATAAGTAGATTTTAAATTTACGCGTTGGGAAGGAATTTTATCTTGGTAAATAACTTCAACTGCTCCATATGTTGCATCAATATCCAAAGGACCATAGAAGTTCTTGATATCATTATCGCCATAAATAGTTTCTGTACTCAAGGAAACTGATTTTGGGATTTTGATTTTTAAAGTAAGTTCGCTGATGATCGTGGTAGAATTAATGTTGCAGTCGCTACAAATTCTTCGAGCATCCTTTTCAATTGTTTTCCAAGAACTCGTATTGGTTTCTAGTTTTTGTCGAACTCCATCCTTGATCAAGTAAACAACTTTGCGCGCATTTTTATCATCATCATTTTTCAAACTGATGCTTATTTTACCATTAGATTGATTGACGACTAATTCGAAATTATCAGAATCTTCCAAAATAGATTGATCGATAATCCCTTCAATTGAAATTTCATTTTTATCCCAAGTATCTATACTGACTGATGGATAACGCAAGTCAACATGAACCTGTTGGTTGGTGACATTGCTTATGGATTTGGATATTACAGATTGAGAATAAGTTGGAACTAAAAAAAGCAGGGAAGCGAAAAAAGATAAAAAAATAGTTTTCATGGCTTTGAATTTTTATTGTAAAAATAGTTTGATAAAAAGCAAAGGATGGCCAGATAAGTTTTGGACTTATCAAAAAAAGGGAACCTTTGTGTTTTTGAAAACAAGGCTGTGAATTACAGCCTTGTGAGAAGAGAAAAAGTATTATTTTTTTCTAAGGTAGATGTTGTCGTAATTCGACTTCAGTGAAATGCTGACTCCTCCGCCATTTATTTTTCCGGAGAATTTATTTTTGGAGCCACAACCATTGCAACCTTTAGAACTTGTATTTTGATTGGCTTCTAAAGTAATGTCAAAATCAGTAAACATTTCGCCATACGATGTACTTAAAAGAAGATCAGCAGAAGTGGAGTTGGGTAAGCTTACATCCACATCACCGTAAACGGAATGCAAGGTGATGGAGTTGTTTTGAGCTACGCTTTTGAAGTCTGCAATGACATCACCGTAAACGGTATTGATTGCCATAGGTCCAGTTACATTTTCAAGAATTACTGAATTGTAGTTGACAGATACTTCTATTTCGTTTACAACATTTTTAAAAATGATGTCTTCTCCATTGTGTGAGGAATGACTGTAATAAACAGAGATCCCGTTAGGTACTTTTATTTTAAATGAGTCATCGCTGTTTCTTCCGATCTGTTTTACTTTTACTTCTGCTCCACTTTCCACTACAGATAAGCCGACACCAGAATTGTCTTTTAATCCTTCAGCAGACAATGCCATCAAACCCTTTGCTTTTTCATTGTCTTCATGATCATAATCAACTCTTTCAAAAACAATTTCATTTCCGGAATAGCCTTCCACGACGAGTTCGTTGACGCCTTCTATGATGAGCTTTCCTTGTGTTTTATTCAGTTTGTATGTTTGTGCCTGAGCCATCATTGCAAATCCTGTGCAAAGCAAGATGAAGGCGAATTTAAATTTATACATGATTGATTTTTTTCTTTTTTAAAAAATTAGTTTTAGTTTTCTTCAGCTGAATATTTATAATCTAGGACATTTTAAAGATACCCAATCGGGCTTCATCTTTTACTTTGTCGAGTACTTCATTATTGTCTATAATTTTTTCCATTTGAGGAATGGCTTTCTTTTCATTGAGTGAGACCAAGATGTTGATTAAGTTGATCTGTACAACGGGCTCTGTTTGCTTTTCCAAAGAATAGATCAAAGCATTTCGTACCTTTTGATCGTCTGCGAACTTTGACAATCCTTCCATTGCGGCCAATCGCACATTCGGACTTTTGTCTGTGTTTAAAGCTTTGATTAAAGCATCGTAGATTTCGTCATCTCCTTTGTCCATTTGATAAGAATAATTTACCGCAGTGATTCTACTGCTGGTAGATTTTTCTTCCAAAAGTTTCATCATCATTTTTTTATTTTCTTCAAGCTTGGCATATACTTTTTGAATTTCAGTATTGGAGGCTGTTGGTTGGTTGCAATACTTCGTGCCGATAAAAATTCCAAGTAATAGAATGACTGCTGCTGCAGAAACTTGCGACCAGTATTTGAATGAAAAGACTTTTGCTTCTACTTTAGAGGATATGATTTTTTCTTTTTCTAATTCTAAAAAAGAACTAAAATTCTGACTTAATTGATCCGATGGTTGATGTTCTGGTAAATCGATCATCACACCTAGCATAGCCTTATAATCGTCTACATCGTTTTGTAGTTCAGGAGAGTCGGCCATATTCGCTTCAAAAAAACCGCGGTCTTTTAAAGACATGGTACCTTCCACATAATCGACTATTTTTTCTTTCCAATAATTCTCTTTCATGTTTTTAAAATTTTTCAGCGTTTAAAAAAGCAGCCTATCCCATCCGCAGTTGCGGTTCTCTCCGCCAGAGTTTACACTCTGCCCTTCATTATCATTCAGGGTTTGCTTCGTTCATATAACCGCTTTGCTCTCTCATAATATTTTTTAATCTTACCCTTCGGGTTTTTAAGATTAATAAATATCATGATCGTTTCATTGCACATCAATTTTTAAAAAGATTTTCCTCAACTCTTTTACCGCTCGATAAACTTTCACTTTAACGGCTCCTTCCGTTGTTTCCAAAAGACTGGCCACTTCACTGTATTTCATTTTCTGAATCTTCGTCAAATGAATCAGTTCCCGCTGCTCGGGATTAAGTTTAGAAATTGCTTGCTCCAAATTCTTTAGGGTTTCTTTTTTCTCAAGGCTGGAAGTTGTCATTTCTTGTCCAACATCTATTCTTTGAAAATCAACATCATCTTGTATTGGCAACTTTTTTTTCTTGTAGGTATCAAACTTTACATTTCTAGCTATTTGATAAATCCAAGACTTGAAGGAATGCTCAATATTATAACTCGTTCGATAGCGAATCATGCGTTCGAAGACATTTTGCGTCAAGTCTTCACTCAGACCTTGATCGTAAGTTTGTCTTAGAAAGAAATTGTAAAGCTTTTTATTATACCGGGTGAACAGTACGGCTGCTTTACTTAAATTTCCATCTTTAACCAATTGCATTATTTGCTCATCCGTCATAGTTGGTTCAATGATGTTTCTCAAATAGTGTATACAAAAAGCTAAAAGGTTTTAGGATTGTTTTCTAATCAATTAAACGATTTGCTTGCGTATATAGAGGAATACTATGGAATCATTAAGTGGTTACAGGAAAATACAAAAAAACTTAGATGGGAAATGAAATTGGAAAAATTAACGGATAAGAATTACCGATCCGTCCTTCCGTTCTACCCTACCGCTAGGCTGTTCTATTCGGATATGATACACGTAAGCACCCATAGGCATTTCTCTAAAACCTTTTCGCCCTCTCCAACCTTCATTAATATCGGTGGTCATAAAGATTCTTTGTCCCCAGCGATCATATATTTCCATTAAATAAGATACTTGATCAGGGAAGACAACGATCGGTTTGAATTGACTGTTTTTGCCTCCAGGGACAAAAGCATTGGGAACATATATCGTGGAGAGCTGCTCAACACAAATTGTATTCGACCTAGAGCGTACTGTTTCTATAGTTCCATCAGGTAAAGTGATTTCAGCCGTAGCAACAAGGTAATAACAAGAAATAGACTCATCAGAATTGTTTGGATCAACAATGTCAGAAAATGTAGTTGTTGCTCCATCCGTATTATCAACTAAGCGATCGATATTATTGACAATTTTATGAATTTCGTATTCAATGGTCGTTCCATTTTCTATAAGAAAAGGAGTCCAATTTAGAAGATTCGTGAGGTTGTCATTGGGGCTGCCCATTAAGAAAGCGGTTGCTCCATAGTTGGAAATGATAATGGAATCACAATCATCTGTTGTTTGAATCTGATAATAAACCGGGCCTGCATTGGGGTCTACATTGGTATCGAGGTATGAATTATTTAAATTCAAAGGAATGCCGATTGTGGGACTATTGATTATTTGAAAATCAGCGTTGTCCATAGAAGACAAAATATCTACAGTTTGTAGTTCCGCATTTGTATTCCAGGACCAAAAAATTTCTACTTCATTTGTAGGAGTAAAGCTTACATTTTTTAAAATAAGTTCGTCAGCAGGTTGTACAATTTCAGGAAACAAACAGTGTTCATTAGATAAACTTTTTGAATTACTGTTGACTCTTTTGCTTTCAATAAAAAAACAATAGAAATTACCTTCGTCCAGTTCCGTTACTAAATAAGAAGTGTCGCTTGCGCTTAAAGTGTCAATAGGGTCAGCAGGAAATCCATTTATACTGGTCCACAACACTTGTTCCTCGATCTCTGTATCCCAACCTTCATAAAGATTCCAATTGAGATTCAGTGTTTGTTCACAGCTGTTTACTTCTCCGGTCAAATAGACTGTAGAATGAGGTGCATCAAAAATACTTGTGTTGCCACAAGGATCCAAAGGTAAAATAAAATAAGTCTCAGACTGGTCCTCTGGGTTAGATTGTACATCCAAATAGGTTGTAGGAACCAAAGGAACGGTATCTATCGGTGTTAAACCAAAAATAGTTTGTCGGTAGATAATGTATTCATTCACTTCGGGTGATGGACTTGGCAACCATTCGATTCTGACCAAGCCGTTTTCTACAGTTAAGAATTGTATTGGAGCAATCTCTGGCGGACGGTTATCTAGTGTGTCGGAGCTAAGCACCACTTGACCTGGGCAACTGTGATTGCTTAAGATATAATAAAAGAAAGGATTGCCGTTCGCATTATCATCGAAGTAAAAGGTTTGACTAGGATCTGTTATAGAATTGAGCAAGGTATATGGCCCATCAAAATTAGTACTCGAAAAAATATCATATGAATTGAAAGGCCCGCAGGTATTGGTAGGCAGGTTCCACTTTAAGGTATCCTTATCCACGCAGATAATATCTGGAGGAAAGACCTGGCTTATTCCAACAGTATAAGTCCCAAAAAAAATAAAGATTATATATAGAATTCTCATTGCGAATCTAAAGTAGCTTTGAATTTCATTTCTAATTCGTCCATTGAATACATATCCACCAATTCATATTCTAGTACAAAACCTTGATCAACATTTTTTTTATAATAAACCAGACCAATACCTTTTGCATATAATTCTGTTCCGGTATACTTCCGTTCTAAATGTCCTTCATTAAAATCGTCCAGCAATTCAACAAGGTCAAACTGTATGCACTCTAATGTTTTATTTTTATAGGAATACGATTTATCCCCTTTATAACGTCTATTGCGGATGAGTGTTGTAGTCATCAGTGGTTCTTCATTAAAGGTCCACATTAACTTAAATAAGAAAACTCCATTGGAATCCCTAACCTCAAAAGGAAAACCATTTGGTGCTTGGATGTCTGCAGGAAGGGACATCAGGGTACCAGTTGTATCAGGGATGTATAGGAAGTAATCTTGCATTAAAGTACCATTTCCTACTATTTCTTCCCTGAAAACTTGCCTGATTTCAAAATTATGATCGTAATAAGTCCCTGTAAAATATAAAGCGCTATCTGTTTCTACACTTTTATAATACCAGTATTCTGGCGGCAAACTGTCATTATTCATTGCTTTGTATTCATAAACCCTACCCTCCTCAATCATATTTTCACTAGGAAAATAAAATTCCTTAATGTCGCGCTTTTGTTCTTTGGTATTACAAGAGAAAAAAGTTAGCAAACCAAGGCCGAATAAAAACAATACGTTCTTCATAAAGTGAGTTTTGTTTTGAAGTAGTTTAAACGGATACAATTGATTTTAAAACCTTAATCCGGGTAATTTTCTACTTATTTTGTCAAAAAGCTAAAAATATAACCAAAGGTGGCAGAACAAATGAAGCTTTTATGTCATAATGTCGTATAAAAAGCTGTTCAATCGCCTTGGTATAATGTATGATGGTTTTTATAGTGAAAGTTGTTTATAATGAAGCACTTAGCTTTTTTTTGGTCAACACTTTTAAACAACTTTTTATAACAAAGATTAGATAGCAGCTTTCAGCATCCAATCCTTGCTGTCCAATTTCGATTAATTTTTGCGCCTGTTAGTTATTTAAAGACGATTTGACCACAAATATATTTTATCTTTGGTATTCTGTTAGAATATCAATAAAAACAAAGCCTTCGGGCAAAAATAATATATACAATCATGCTTGATTTTATTACTAAATCTTTAGGGAAAATATTTGGGAACAAGTCTGATAAAGACAAGGCGTTTTATATGCCATATGTCAATCAAACTAATGCGGAATATGAAAAGTTGCAATCTCTAAGTTTAGACGACTTAAGAAATAAAACCACCGAATTTCGAGAAAGAATTGCAGAACATTTAGCTGGAATAAACGGTGATATAGATTCTCTCAATCAACAAGCACAAGACGAACCAGATTTCTCTGTAAAAGAAGAACTTTACAACGAAATAGATGCGTTGGTAAAAGATAAAGACAAAGCATTAGAGGAAATCCTAAAAGAGTTGTTGCCAGAAGCTTTTGCTGTTGTAAAAGAAACAGCTCGACGATTCACAGAGAATTCTACTTTAACGGTATTGGCTACAGACCATGATAGAGAATTGGCTGCAACCAAGTCTTATATATCAATAGAAGGAGATAAAGCAGTATGGAAAAATAGCTGGACTGCAGGAGGAGGAGAAATAGTTTGGAACATGGTCCACTACGATGTGCAGTTGATTGGTGGAATGGTACTGCATGATGGTAAAATTGCGGAGATGGCAACAGGGGAAGGAAAAACACTTGTCGCAACACTTCCTGCATATTTAAATGGTTTATCAGGTGATGGCGTTCATGTAATTACAGTAAATGATTATTTGGCTCGACGGGATGCTGAATGGATCGGTCCAATATTAGAATTTCTATTTCTAACAATTGATTGTATTGACAAATACCGTCCTCATTCACCAGAGAGAGTAAAGGCATATTCTTGCGATATTACCTACGGTACGAATAACGAATTCGGATTCGATTATCTGAGAGATAATATGGTTCGGTCTAATGAAGAGAAGGTTCAAGGGAAGCACCACTTCGCAATGATAGATGAGGTGGATTCTGTATTAGTAGATGATGCTCGTACACCTTTGATTATTTCAGGACCGGTTCCAAAAGGAAGTGAAGAACAGGAATACAACTCGCTTAAACCAAGAGTAGAAGGTTTGATTAATGCGCAACGAAAACTCGCAACAGAATATTTAGCAGAAGCAAAAAGTTTATTCAAAGACAACATCACAGGTGTAGAAGAAGGGGAAGCAGGAATGGCTTTACTAAGAGCGTTTCGAGCATTGCCAAAATACAGACCTCTCATCAAATTTTTGAGTGAAGATGGTGTAAGAGTAACTTTGCAAAAAGCAGAAAATCACTATATGCAAGAGCAGTCCAAGCGAATGCACCTGGTCGATGAACCACTATACTTTACAATTGAAGAAAAAACAAGAAACGTAGATCTTACTGAAAAAGGTGCAGAGCTTTTGGCGAAAGGAGAGTCAGACAGCAACTTTTTTATCATGCCTGATTTGGCTACTGAAATGCAAGCCATTGAAGAAGATGAAAAATTTTCAGAGGAAGAAAGAAATAATGCTAAAGACAGTTTAATAGGCGACTTTTCTATTAAATCAAAACGACTGCATTCGATCAATCAATTGTTAAAAGCATATACTTTATTTGAAAAGGATGAAGAGTATGTAGTGATGGATGGTGCTGTAAAAATAGTCGATGAGCAGACAGGTCGTATGATGGAAGGCAGACGTTATTCTGATGGTTTGCACCAAGCTTTGGAAGCGAAGGAAAATGTAAAAATTGGAGACATTACCCAAACCTATGCAACCGTTACTTTGCAAAACTATTTCCGGATGTATCATAAGCTTTCTGGTATGACGGGTACTGCAGAAACGGAAGCAGGAGAGCTTTGGGAAATCTACAAATTGGATGTGGTTGTTATTCCAACCAATAGACCAATCATTAGAGACGATAAAGATGATTTGGTTTTTAAAACAACCAGAGAAAAATACAACGCTGTTATTGAGGAAATTGTATCCTTGAGTAATGCTGGGCGACCGGTATTGGTTGGTACAACCTCTGTAGATATTTCGGAAAAATTAAGCCGACTTTTACAACGGAAAGGAATTGACCACAACGTATTGAACGCAAAGCAACATGCTAGAGAAGCTGATGTGGTTGCAGAAGCTGGGAAACCAGGAAAAGTAACGATTGCAACGAACATGGCTGGTCGGGGAACGGATATTAAGTTGAGCAAAGAAGTAATTAATGCGGGAGGTCTGGCAATTATTGGTACAGAACGACATGATTCTCGACGGGTAGATAGGCAGTTAAGAGGACGTTCTGGAAGACAAGGAGATCCAGGTAGTTCACAGTTTTATGTTTCTTTGGAAGACAATCTTATGCGTTTGTTCCAATCAGAAAGAATTGCGAAAGTGATGGACAAAATGGGGCACCAGGATGGCGAAGTCATTCAACATTCAATGGTTTCTAAGTCTATTGAACGCGCGCAAAAGAAAGTAGAGGAAAACAACTTTGGTATTCGTAAACGATTACTCGAGTATGATGATGTAATGAACATTCAAAGAGAAGCGATTTACAAAAGAAGAGATAATGCGCTTTCCGGAGAAAGGTTGTCCCTTGATTTAAATACGATGTTTACCGGATTGACAGAAAGTATTGTTTTGCACAATAGAGCAAATGGTGATTTTGAAAGTTTCCGACAAGATAGTATCCGTACTGTAGGATTGGATCCAAAGATTGACGCTGGAAAGTTTACTGAGGGAAAAGAATCGGAAGTTATCGAACAATACAGAGAAGAATTTTTAGAATTTTACGAAAGAAAATCTACAGAAATAACGAAAATATTGATGCCTGTTATCAAGCAAGTTTATGATAACGAAGGCCATACTTACAAGCGCATATCCATACCGTTCACAGATGGTCGTAAGAAGCCTTTACCAATTGCTGCGACATTAGAAGATGCTATTCAGTCAGAAGGAAAATCGGTAATGAAAGATATAGAAAAAGCGGTTGCTTTATCTGTATTGGACGATATTTGGAAAGAGCATTTACGTGCAATGGATGAATTGAAAGAATCCGTGCAAGCAGCTTCGTTTGAGCAAAAAGATCCATTGGTTGTGTACAAAATGGAGGCGTATAAATTGTTTGAACAGTTGATATACAAAGTCAACGAAAACGTTACTTCTTATCTTGCTAATGGTAAATTGGTGTTCCCACAAGGAAATAATTTACAAGAAGCAAAACAACAAAAAACGGATTTAAGTAAAGTTCAAACCAATAGAAAAGAAGAAGATCCTAGAAAAAGAGCAGCAGCTGCGGCTGGTGGAAGACGAGCGAAGCCAGAGACTTTTAAAAGGGAAGTTAAAAAGGTTGGAAGAAACGAACCTTGCCCTTGCGGAAGTGGAAAAAAATACAAACAATGCCACGGTAAATAAAGGGCATTTAAGATAAAATTAAAAGGGGGCGGTCTTACAAACTGCCCCTTTTTGCGTTTATCCTAAAAAGGAACCAGATTTAATCTTATTATTTTAAGATTTGCCTTACACTATATTCCACTTAATTATAATATCTTGTGTGTGCAATAGAAAAAAATAACATATAAAGGGAAAAGATTCATTATCACCTTAAATGTAGAATTTGATGGAAATAGCGAGCATAATTGATCACACGATCTTAAAATCAAATTGCACCTCAGAAGACGTTGAAAGAATTTGTGACGAAGCAATAAGACATGGATTCAAAGCAGTTTGCATTCCTCCTTACTTTGTTAAAAATGCAAGTAGACTTTTGGAGGATCATATGATAAAAGTAGCAACTGTCGTTGGATTTCCAATGGGCTATTCTACTATCCCGGCTAAAGTTGAAGAAGTAAAAAGAGCAATAAATGACGGAGCGGATGAGATAGATGCAGTTGTTAACATTTGTGCAATTAAAGAAAAAGATTGGGCTTATGTTAAAAACGATATTGATAGTCTTACCAGAGCTTCTCATCTCAAAGGAAAAATTATTAAACTAATTTTTGAAGTTGAATTATTGACGTCAGAAGAAATTAATAAGCTCTGCGAGATTTGCAATGAAATTGAAGTGAATTTCGTTAAAACATCAACCGGGTTTTCGGGTACGGAAACAGATCCCAAGATAATTAGGATCTTGAGGTCAAAACTAAAACCTTCTATTAAAATAAAAGCCTCAGGAGGCATTCGAACGTTAAATGCAGCAACAGCAGCAGTGGAAGCAGGAGCAGATAGGATCGGCTGCGCAGCTAGTGTAAGTATAGTCAGAACAATACACGCTTAATATTATGAAAAACTTAATAATCTTATCGGCGATTTTCTTTTTTAGTATTCAAATGAGTCTTGCTCAATCTGTTCAAGTAAACGAAGATTACGGCATTACAAGAATGTTAGAAAGACATAGTCATACCCATAAATCAAAAACAGAAGTTTCTGGTTGGAGAGTGCAAATATTGTCTACGACAGATCGCATGCGAATGGAACAAGCCAAAGAAGACTTCTTAAACAACTACCCTGCAGAAAGGGTGGAGTGGGAACATGCAAAGCCTTACTATCGACTACGGGTCGGTGCATTCCCTACGAAACTAGAAGCTATAAAACTGCTTTACGAACTAAAAAAAGACTATCCAAGTGCCTACCCTGCAATGGACAATACCATCAATCCCAGAGATTTTCTGTGATCGGCTAACATTGTAATAAATGAGTAAAAGGGACGATAAGAATTTGTTGGGTGGACTTGATTGGATGATCTTTTCCATTTATTTATCTTTGGTTGGTGTCGGATGGCTGATGATTTATACCGTCGGATACGATGAAGATAATACAGCAGGTATTTTAAACCTCTCCACTAATATTGGTAAGCAAACCTTCTTTATTGGCATTTCTCTAGTTATTCTATTATTTACCTGGATTATTGATTGGAAATTTTGGCGCACCTTTGCATACCTCATATATGCCATAGGTATGTTGAAACTACTTGGCGTATTAATTTTCGGGATTACTGTAAAAGGAGCAACCTCCTGGTACAGTATTGGTGGCTTCACTTATCAACCTTCCGAATTTGCAAAGTTCGCTACCTGCCTAGCAATGGCAGCATTCCTCAGTACGTATAATACGAATATCAAACACAGGGCTTCATTAATTACAGCAGTGTCATTATTTGTGGCTCCTATGTTTTTTGTTTTATTACAACCAGATGCAGGTTCTGCTTTGGTCTTTTTGTCTTTCCTGTTTGTCCTATACAGAGCAGGTCTCTCTGTTAATTTTTATATAGTTGGCTTCGTTACCACAGCCTTGTTTATTCTTGGTTTGGTTTTTCCTGCCGAAATAGTGGTAACTGGTTTGCTCCAATTAGTCGGTCTTGTTTTAATTTTTAATTTCAAACAAAAAAGGTTTTGGCTTATAGGAACCGGTCTTTTGATTGTGGCCAGTGTAGTAGGAATAAAATATGGATACATTATTCCTGTTTTTGCAGCTAACTTTATCGGCTTGTTGGGGATAATGTACATGCTTTATCGCAGTAGAAGAGGACGGTTGGTTTCTCAGGTATCCGCATTATTAGTTATCGGATCAGTGGTGACATTTTCAGCAAGTTATTTTTTCAACAACGTACTAGAAAGTCATCAACAAGATCGAATTAATGTTTGGCTACGACCTTCGATTTGTGATCCCCAAGGCGCACTATATAATGTGCTACAATCAAAAATGAGTATCGGGTCAGGTGGTTTTAAAGGCAAAGGTTTTTTACAAGGGAATATGACAAAGTTGAATTATGTACCTGAACAATCTACAGATTTCATATTCTGTACCATAGGAGAAGAACAAGGTTTTATAGGAAGCCTTAGTATCATCGCACTTTTCTTATTGCTTATACTTAGGATTGTTTCAATTGCAGAAAGACAGCGATCAGAGTTTAGTAGATATTATGCGTATGGTGTGGCAGGAGTCATTTTTATTCATGTATTTATAAATATCGGAATGACCATGGGATTGGTCCCAATTATCGGTATTCCCCTGCCATTCATCAGTTATGGCGGTTCTTCCATGCTTGGTTTTACCATTATGATTGGTGTTTTGTTAAGGCTAGACAGCAAGCGTTTACTCAGTTAACTTTCCCTCTAAACCTATACCACCAAAGACAAAAAAATAGTTGAAACGAGCCTGCTATTCTAACTTTTTCCAAAGAAGTCTTCTTGCTTAAGGCCTCCTAACGCTTACAAATAACTATTTTTGGATTTTAATAATAGAAGTTGTTCAAGAAGATCAAGCACCTAGTTGCAACCATTGAATGTTGTTTTTAAACAACTTTATAAAAACGATAGCCTTTCAGAGATTAACCTACGTCATCTATGGAATTTAAAATTGAAAGTTTTGATAAAAACAGCAACGCAAGAGCTGGTCGGATAAAAACAGATCACGGTGAAATAGCAACGCCCATCTTTATGCCCGTCGGTACAGCAGGAACCGTGAAAGGAATTCACCAAAAAGAACTGACAGATGTCATTAAGGCTCAGATCATTCTTGGTAATACCTACCATTTATTTTTAAGACCTGGTATCGATACGATTAACAAAGCAGGAGGTTTACATAAGTTTATTTCATGGGACAAACCTATACTGACAGATAGTGGTGGATATCAAGTTTATTCGCTAAGTCAATCTCGCAAAATAAAGGAAGAAGGAGTAACCTTCCAATCGCACATCGATGGATCAAAACATTTTTTTAGTCCAGAAAGAGCCATTGATATTCAACGAACCATTGGTGCCGATATCATTATGGCTTTTGACGAATGTACTCCTTACCCCTGCGAATACAATTACGCAAAAAGGTCGATGAAGATGACTCACCGTTGGCTAAAACGTTGTTGCGAACATTTTGACAAGACAGAAAACCTGTATGGTTACGATCAAACGTTCTTCCCAATAGTGCAAGGCAGTACTTACAAAGATTTAAGAAAACAGTCCGCAGAAGCCATCGTTTCTTTTGATCGGGAAGCAAATGCAATTGGTGGTTTATCAGTTGGGGAGCCTGCTCCAGAGATGTATGAAATGTGTGGAATTGTTTGTGAAATTTTACCAAAAGATAAACCCCGCTATTTAATGGGTGTAGGTACTCCAGCAAATTTAATAGAATGCATATCTCTCGGTGTAGATATGTTTGACTGTGTATTGCCAACAAGAAATGCCAGGCATGGACTTTTATATACAGCAGAAGGCATCATTAACATTAAGAATCTTAAATGGAAAGACAACTTTACCGCAATAGACGAAAACAGTACTTCTGAAACATCACGTATTCACACCAAATCCTATTTAAGACATTTGATTCATAGCAAAGAAGCATTGGGTGGACAAATTGCGTCAATCCACAATTTGAGTTTTTTCTTATGGTTAGTTGGAGAAGCTCGAAAACAAATAGTAGAAGGTACTTTTTCAGAATGGAAAAAAAGCATTGTTCCAAAATTAGAAACGAGGTTATAAGCAACTTCAAAACCAAACAAGCGTTTTGTAATAACTATGCTAAAGAAGTTAGATCAATATATAATCGTAAAGTACCTGTCAACATTTTTGTTTACAGTACTGATCTTTTCTATGATAGCAGTGATTATTGATTTTAGTGATAAAGTGGATGAGTTCATTGAAGAAGACTGTACGGTCCGGCAAATAATCTTTGAATACTATGCTAACTTTATTATTTGGATAGATGGTTTACTGACTCCTGTTTATGCTTTGATTGCGGTAATATTTTTTACTTCAAGAATGGCTTATAATTCAGAAGTCATTAGCATTTTGAATGCAGGAGTAAGCTTTAGGCGTTTTTTAAGACCTTATATGATTTCTGCGGGCATCATCTCTTTTGTTTTGTTGTTGGGAAATCACTTTATTATTCCAAAAGGAAATAAGGTTCGGTTGGATTTTGAACATGAATACATCTTTCAACACAATGATAAAGGAAAGAAGAATGATGTCCATCTATTTATTACGCCGGAAACGAAGGTGTATGTTCAATATTATAGGAAAAGAGATTCAACGGCAAGGGACCTGCGCATCGAACAATTTAAAGACCATGAATTGGTATTATTGATGAAAGCCAAGACCGCCGTTTGGAAAGGTCCTCCCAATAAATGGAAATTGACTGACTATTCAGTTCATAAGTTTGATGGCATGAAAGAAGAGATCGTTGATGGCACTGGGGCCGAACTAGACACTACGATTAATTTGACTCCGGATGATTTTATTCGATATTTAAATCAACGAGAAATGATGCCTTCTCCAGAATTGCTAAAAGTGATTCAGGTCGCAAAGGAAAGAGGAGTAGGCAATACTGCAGATTATGAAGCGGAAATACACCGTAGAACTTCTGAGCCGATAGCCATAATTATTTTGACTTTGATTGGAGCATCTATGGCTGCAAGAAAAGTTAGAGGAGGCATAGGCTTTCATTTAGCTGTAGGTATAGCTCTTGGCGCGGTATTCATATTCCTCTCAAAATTTTCATTCACCTTTGCAATCAATGATAGCTTACCCGCTTGGGTCAGTATGTGGATTCCCAATTTCATCTTTTC
>CALIAG010000097.1 GCA_938041325.1 uncultured Saprospiraceae bacterium
ATATCATATATGCAGCAGGTTGGGACCGAATCAGAACGAATAGTACTTCTGTTGTTTTTGGACATGGAGCAAAAATTTATAGATCTATTGATGGGGGAGATACTTGGACGCATCTGACAAATGGTCTTCCAGAAGGAATCAATTGTAGAATTGGAATAGACATTTTTCAATCTGATCCCAGTATCCTTTATGCGATGTACATTGGGACAGATTATCAGGTTGCGGGAATTTACAAAACGACAGATGGCGGAGATTCTTGGTTTCCAATTCCTACCGCAGAAAGCGATGGCTTAGATGATAATGCAATGGGAAGCCAGGGATGGTATCTTGGTAAGCTTCGAGTACATCCAACTTCTCCCGGCCAATTGTTTGTATTAGGGGTTAGGCTTTGGAAGACTGGAACGGATGGAGCGCTCTGGGTTTATGGATCTCTATTGACGGGTCCTGATGCACCTCATGTTGACAACCATGATATTCACGTTACAAACTCAGGGACAGTCTTCATGGCAAACGATGGAGGATTGTATCGCCAGCCATTCGGATCCACGAATTGGGAGGACATTGAAAACATTCCTGCAACTCAAATTTATAGGACATCCTACAATCCGCATCGTCCAGAATATTTCTATGGAGGAGCTCAAGACAACGGCACACAACATGGAGTAGGAGGGGACTTGAACAATTGGTCAGAGATTCTTGGAGCAGATGGTTTTCAACCACTTTTTCATCCAACCGATTCTTTAAAAGTTTACGCCGAAACACAAAGAGGAGGTATTCGAATGTCATTGGATGGAGGTTCTGGTTTTCAATTTGGAACTTCAGGGATCAATAATACAGATCGAAAACATTGGGACATGCAATACATCATGAGTCCGCACGATCCTAACGTCTTATATACCGGAACTTATCGTGTTTATAAAAGCGAATCAAACGGATTGCCCAGCTGGAATTCCATCAGCGAATCACTAACAAATCCGGTGCTTGTCAGTCCTAGCTTCCACACTATTACTTCAATCTCAGAATCCCCAATTACACAAGGCTTATTGTATGTAGGAACAACGGACGGTCGGCTCTGGAAAAGCCCTGATGATGGAGGGAATTGGATTGAAATCACAGAAGGATTACCTAATAGATACATTACCTCAGTAAAAGCATCTCCGGATAACTCAGAACGTCTTTTTGTAACGCATTCAGGATATAGAGATGGATCATATATACCCCACGTTCATCGTTCTGACGATGCCGGTGAAAATTGGATTGATATTTCTGGAGACCTTCCTGTTGTTGGAGTCAATGATATTTATGTAATGCCACTTTACAATGGGACAGTACTGTTCGCAGCTACGGATGGTGGGGTATTTGCTACATTAAATGGAGGAGTGAATTGGAATTTCTTAGGTTCTAATATGCCAACGATCCCAGTATATGATCTAGACTGGCATGAACAAGACAACTTGCTTATTGCTGCAACTTTCGCTAGATCAATTCAAACATTCCCATTGGATTCCATTGGAGTGACCGCAGTTCCACCATCTTCTTTTGCGGTAAGTGGATCCATTAATACACCTGAAAACGAGCCACTTTCAAATGTAAATCTAACTTACCAAAACGGCGTTTCAATTACAGATGTTGATGGAATATTTGATTTAGCAAATGTTCCTGTAGATCAAGATTGCGAAATTCTTCCGTCGAAGAATCTGGACCATGACAATGGTGTAAATACCTTTGATATCGTCTTACTACAAAAGCATATTTTACTTATTGATACGTTAGAAGGACCTTATAAAAAAATCGCTGCAGATGTAAATGACAATGGACAGATCAACATTTTTGACATCATTCAAATGCGTCGTTTGATTCTGTTTTTTGATACAACTTTTGTAAACAATCAATCATGGAGATTTATTCCTGAAGACTATACTTTTACCGACCCAGAAAACCCGACTCAAGAAGATTTTCCAGAGTTTTTCAGTTGCGCTGATGTCAATAGCAATCAAACTGATGTGAACTTTTTAGGTATTAAAGTAGGAGATGTAAACAGCAGTGCGCAAACAACATCAACTGAAGAATTATTACTAGTATCTGAGAGATCTGAAACTACTCGCTTAGAAGTCGACGATCGTGAATTCGATAAAGGTGAAATCTTCAAAGTACATTTTAGAAATACAAATAAAATGAATGTTGAAGGCTTGCAATTTGGCATACACTGGGATTCTGATGAACTAGAATTTTTAAATCTAACGAGTTCTGCTTTAGATGATTTTAGTGAAAAACACTATAATTCCGATAAGGCAAAGCAAGGCATACTTCTTTCTTCTTTTTCCACAGGAAAGGCAACTTCTATAGAACCCAATACCTCTATTATAACAATCACCTTTCAATCACTTAAATCTGGGAAACTATCAAATCACTTAAGCTTTTCAAATAACTTCATCAAATCGGAGGTTTACCAAAGTGATAATAATCTGAAAATGAGCAAATTTCCACTAGGAATTCGTTTTTTAGATCCATTTGAAAGTAAATCAACCCTAGAAATCACTCCTTTTCCTAATCCATTTGATGGATACACGACTTTTTTTGTCAATAGTCCTATAAAAGAACGCCTACAAATTACTATATTAGATGCATCAGGAAAGCCAGTAAAAACCTTTGAACAAGAATTAACGATTGGAAAAAACCAGATTGATTTGAATTTATTGGATAATTTGGATTCGGGAGTATACTTATTGAGTGTAAAAAGCAAAACCAAAAGCATTATCTCCAAAATCGTTAAATTTTAATTGTCGGTCATTTTTCTAGCTTTTCTTCGTTTTAGAATTAAACGAAACAACTAAGGATTTTATATTTTAAAGAATCCTAGCAGTGGAAAGACCAAAATGAGTAGATTTATTACAAACACTTCACTAATTCTAGTACTGCTAGCAGCAGTATTCTACTTCCATTGTGCAGATAATAGTTCTAACAAATCATCCGATCAAGTTTATAACCCATTAGGTAAAAAGGGCACACCTAACCAATCTTTTTTATATCAAAGAACGTATCCAAATAACTCTTTTCCCCTCGAAGTATTTGAGGAAAAGTTAGCTGAAATCAAATACAATTCAACAAATACAAAAAGAGGGCCCATCAATTTCGATGCAAATTGGACTTTACAAGGACCAGGCAATCTAGGGGGCAGAGTCAACACAATTGCGATACATCCAACTAATGAAAATACGGTTCTAATAGGTTTTTCGAATGGAGGCATATGGAAAACTGTTGATGCAGGTTTGAATTGGTATCCAGTTTTTGATGATCAACTATTCCTTTCCATCGGTGATATTCTTTTTGATATTTCTAATCCCGAAATCATCTATGCAGCAACGGGAGATCCCAATATGGGTAGCATGCCTTTTGTTGGTGATGGTGTTTACAAAAGTGAAGATGGTGGCGAAAGTTGGGCATATGCTGGTTTGAAACAAGGCAGGATTATTTCAAAACTTTCACAACACGTTTTGGATCCAGCCACAAAAGTAATTTACGCTTCCGTCCTCGGTTTGCCTTTTGAAAAAGACGATCATCGTGGATTATATAAATCCTATGATAATGGGGAATCCTGGTCAAAATCCTTATTTCTAAGTGATAGCACAGGAGTCATTGATCATGTTGTCGATCATGAAAATCCAAATATAGTTTATGCCGCAGCCTGGGATCATATTCGAAATAACAAAGAATCGATTTTAGAAGGAGAGAATTCCGGGATTTATAAAACTACAGATGGTGGCGAATCTTGGGAGCGTTTGAGATCGGGCTTACCTAGTTTAGAAATGAGTAGAATTGGCCTTACCATGTCGTCGACTGATCCGAATATAATCTATGCGGCGATTACTGCAAAAGTCGATGAAACTGTTTGTATAAAGGAAGGTTACCAATTGCATTCTATAGTGAAGACAACAAATGGTGGAGAGGATTGGTTTGAGATCGATACGGATGAAGAATCTACAGGCTTACCGTGCAATGCAATGGGGAGCTTTGGTTGGTATTTTGGTAAAATAGCATTGAATCCAGAAAATGACAATGAGCTTTATCTGTTGGGTGTAGATTTGTGGAAAACTACTAATGATGGTGATTCTTGGGAAAGAGCAACCACTCCTTGGTGGCAAGAAGGTGATGTTCATGTTGATATGCATGAATTGGTATTTTCTCCAATAGACAACAACTTGTTTTTAGGAACTGACGGTGGTGCGTATAAATCGGAAAATAATGGTGTGAACTGGAAGGATATCGAAAACATACCTACGGTTCAATTTTACAGGGTCGCTCATAACCCAAATAAATCTCACCTTTACTATGGAGGGACACAGGACAATGGAACTGTGATAGGAAACCAAGAAGTCAAGAATCATTGGCAAAAAATATTTGGAGGGGATGGATTTAAAACAGCCTTCCATCCTGAAAACGCAAATATCTTTATTGTAGAAACGCAATTTGGAGGTTTAAATATTACCGCAAACTTGGGTGCTACTTTTCAAACTATTTTAAATGGAATTGAGCCAACAGATAAACGGAATTGGGATATGCCTTATATCTTTAGCAATGGCTATTCCAATACACTTTACCTTGGTACAGATAAAATCTATAAAGGGGAAATCATTAACCCTCCACTTAATGTAGTTTGGGAACCTTT
>CALIAG010000098.1 GCA_938041325.1 uncultured Saprospiraceae bacterium
CAATTACTGCAAGGGAGCGTATCTGTACTGGTTGCTGCCCAATCGAAAACTACATTCGAGCTACTCGATAGCGCTTCGATATTCACCATTTCACCCAATTCTATAATTTGATCGGCGCCTAAATCTACGGTGAGTGATCCAGAACTATTCAATATTTGGGCAGAGAAAGTGCTTGTGCAACCTACAGCATCTTCCATTACAATTTCATAGTCCCCTTCTTCTAGTCTTAAAAAATCAGGGCTAGATCCAAGCGTCCCATTTTCAAAACCATATAAGTAAGGTTCTGTTCCGCCTGCGGGGTTGGTGATATGAATCTCCCCACTTTGGTTTCCACCGGCACAAGTAAGATCTACCGTTGAAAGTTCACCAGTTAATTCTTGTGGAGCATCTAATATGATCGAGTCAATTAAAGCACAACCATTTCCATCTTCAACAGTAAGTATATATGTTCCAGCTGATAAATTGTTTAGTTCCTGTAAAGCTCCCCCATTGGACCAAGCATATTGAAAGCCCGTTCCTCCTGAAGCTTGTGCCTGTACGGTTGCATCCTCGCTGTCGTGGCAATCCAATTCTTGAATCAAATCGAAAGATAAACTAATCGCAGAAGGAGGCTGAGAAATATTAACTGTTGCATCGAAGCTACATCCAGTATTATAAAAAACAGTAACGGTGTGCATACCTGCTGTCAGGCTATCCGCCACATTTGTTGTTTCCCCATTGTCCCATAACCAAGCGGTTGGGATTATATTTCCTGTAACTGTTGCCGACCCATCTGTAGCTCCAAAACACGATACTTGATTCAATTCCATGGTAGTAACAATTGGTTCATCTGGTTGAATAATATCAACTTGTATCACTTCTTGGCAATTATTTTCATCAGACACTGTTACCAAATGAACTCCAGCACAAGCATTGGCCAATTCATCTCCTATAGTGCCATCATCCCAGAGATAGGTTAAAACCCCAGTACCTCCATTTGCACTTACTACCGCTCCCCCATCACAAATACCAAAACAGGAAGCCGTCAATTGAGAAACTAGATTAATATTAATAGGATCTGGTTCTATTACAGAAGCTGTAATCACTGCTGCGCCAAATGCATCGGTGACTGTTATATTATAATTTCCAACCGGTAAATTAGGAATTTCAATCGTCTCCCCTTCTGTATTTGCCATTCCACTACCCGTTAAGGTTCCCATACTTTGTTCCCACAAATAAGCATATGGAGCCAATCCGTTGGAAGGAGAAAAATCAATAGATCCATTCAAATCTCCACTACAATCCAAGGTATCGTTTTCGATAGCAATCATTATTATGACAGGAAAACCTACGGTCGCACATTCTACAACCGAGCAGCCTGCCATATCCGTAACCGTCAAACAATATTCCGTTCCTCCTTCTAACCCAGAAGCAGAAAGTCCTGAAGTCAAGTTATTCCATTCAGATGTAAAATTTCCTGAGCCTCCAGTTACCAAGCCTTCAAGGGTTCCATCAGCAACACCAAAATTAGTCGCTTCTATAGGATTTGTAATTTGCAAATCCAATGGATCATATACCTCTAGCGTTGTAGTAATAATACTATCACAGCCATTAAAAGCAGGAATGATTTCTTGGTACGTATTTGTTTGGTTGTAAGTTGAATTACCAACTGTGATAAATTCTCCTGCACAAATCGAAGTATCTATTGCAAAAACGATTTCGTTCAAAACTATGACAGAACCTGAGACAACGCTATCACATCCATTAAAGCTCGTTAAGTTTTCGTTGATTGCACCAGAGTTGCTATATACAGTCGTCCCGATCAATACTCCATCTCCAAAACAAATGGTCGTATCAATTACTGTAGAAATTGCTGGCAACACCTGCACTTGACCGACTATAGAACTATCACAACCTTGGAAGGATGGGATTATTTCAGAAATTGGTCCGGTGGAATTATATACATTTCCTGCAACAGAAATGCTCTCTCCAAAACACAAGATGGTATCTATACTTGTAACAATTGGGTCGGGATTCACTACGTCGGCTTGAACAGATACTACTCCAAATGCATCCGTTATGGTAAAAGAATATTCTCCTATTGGTAAATTGTCAATGGTATTGTTTCCTCCTTCAATCGGTATTATTCCTGACCCCGTTAAACTAGCATCTTGATTTTCCCAAATGTATCCATAAGGCACTGCTCCATTAGAAACAGATAAGCTCAATGAACCATCGGTATCACCTATACAGGTCAAAGTATCATTTTCAACGACACTTAAAATATTACTTGGAAATAAGATTATGGTACAATCTTCATCCTGACAACCTTCTGTATCTGTGACGGTCACACATACATTCGTTCCGCCTTGTAGATTATTTACAGTTTGAGTCATATCTAGAGTACTCCATTCAAAATTATATCCACCTGAACCTCCCATCACATTTGCAGTTGCTACTCCATCCGCAATAAGATACCCTGTTGCATCCGTATCTAAAACTAAGTCTAGAATCAATTCATCTTGAATATCTAGATTCAACCATATCGTACTATCACAATTTTGATAAGACGGCAAGACAATACTATAGTTACCATCAGCATTAAATACCTCAGTTCCAATAATTAGACTGTCCCCAAAACACAATCTCTCGTTCATGGTAGTAAATATCGGAGGAAGAACGGTGAGGTTTAAATTTACGGTACTATCGCAACCAGAAGAACTCGTTAAAACTTCAGTCGTAGTATTTGTAGAATTATATTGATTGCTACCTACTTCAATGATTTCACCTGCACAAATAGTGGTATCTATATTGGTAAAAATATCGTTTAAGACGGTCAACATACCTGACACGATACTATCACAGCCATCAAACGCTGGTAAGGTTTCGTTGAACGGTCCAGTTGTTACATGAATCGTCGTTCCTACCACTAAGCTTTGACCAAAACAAAGCGTTGTATCAAAGCTTGTAGTTATTTGGTTATTTACAATGATTGATCCGGTTACCAAGCTATCGCAACCATCAATAGAATTCAGCATTTCATTGATTGGTCCTGTGCTTGAATACACATTTCCACCTACCATAATATCCTCACCAAAACAAAGTACAGTATCAATGGTCGTAATCAATGCCGCCGGATCAAATATTTCTCCATCACTCACAACGACTCCAAATGCATCCGTAATCGTAAAACTGTAATTGCCAGAAGGCAAATTCGGAACAATCGTAAATCCTCCTTCTGTTGTTACTGAATCAATTCCCGTGAGAGAAGCATCTCCATTTTCCCAGGTAAAGTTATAGGGCACAGCGCCATTCGCTATAGAAACAACCAAACTACCATCATTATCACCTGGACAGGTTACGGTATCGTTTTGAATACTTGTCAATATATTACTTGGAAACAATACTAAAATACAATCTTCCACGGTACAACCATTGTCATCGGTTACTGTGACACAAGCGTTGGTCCCTCCTTGCAGATTTGTAGCTGTGGGAGTAACTTGAGTATTGGACCACAAATAGGTGTAAGGCGTTGCACCGCCCGAAACATTCGCAGAAGCAGTTCCATCAGCAGTCAGGTAACCCGTTGCTTGAATATCCAGCATTAAATTTGGCAATAATATGTCCAAAACCTCCAAGTCCAAATCTACTATTGAATCGCAACCATCAAAGGCAGTTAAAGTTTCTTGATAAATTCCATCTCTATCATAAATAGTGGAACCTATTTTAATTGTTTCTCCATGACACAATACGGTATCAATGCTTGTAAGTTCCGGAGCAGTAAAAGTTACAGAACCGTTTACAACACTATCACATCCGTTATAAGCATCCAATGTTTCATCAAAATTTGCATCAGAATAGAATACCAAATCCCCAACGACTAAACTATCTCCTTGACATAAAATGGGGTTTAAAGTTGTAATGGATTGAGGTGGAAGTGGCCCAGCATCTGTAATACTCAAATCGAAAACACCGGTTGTATTTCCTCCATCGCCGTCTATTAAAATCCAATATTGACTTCCGGGTTCCAGGCAACTGGCTTCAAACAATTCGTCAACATCTCCACTTGTATAAGAACTCCCCACTTCTATCAATGGTCCCCAACACATATCGTTTGCAGATTCATAAACAGCAATTTGAAGACCGATACTTGCGATACCTAATGGAGGTTCCAAATCGGAAATGGCATTTACCATAACATGACCTGAAGCCGGAGTTGTAAAGGTAAACCAAACCGTTCTTTGTCCTGAAAATTCAGAAGGATCTAATTCTCCAATATCGTCTGAACATTCATTGGAATAATTTTCAAACAAGATTGCCCCGCCTTCTGGAACTTGTCCCATATCGGCTGCATCGCAAATTAAGTCTGCACCTTCCGTCACAGTGGTTGAGGATACTTCTAATCCAAAAAATCCTTCAATCCCAATACCACTACCAGAAACAAAAGCACCATCGACAATTATGTAATAAGTTGTGTTCGCAAGTAAACATGGCATCGTGAATTCTTCATCCCATGAATCCGTTTGATGACTAGATTCCAACAAGCCAAATACCGTGTTACAGGTTCCATCAAAAGATCGAAAAATAGCTATTTGTAAACTAATATCATCACCGAGACCTTCTGGATCATTCCTGCCTGATATGGTTGCATATGGAATTGGATCTGGACCTGTTGTAAACTGAAACCAAACTCCTTGATCATTTCCAAAAGCTCCTGCAGTAGAAGGATCGCCAGTATTTGAAGAACAAAGGTTAGAGAAAGAACTTAGACTTGCATCTCCTATTACATCACCTCCTCCATTTAAAACACCAAGATCGAAAGCATTGCAAACCAAATCATTCGTGCCACCTAAATACTGTCCAGTAGCATCAATTCTAAAATTCACTTCTCCTTCAGAGGCTCCACCAGCCGGCAAAGTAAGTGTATGATTTATGGAAGCACCAGCAGCTGGTAAAGTGAAATCATCGCACAATTCAACGACACAATCTTCTGTGGTCGTGCAGCCTATTCCGGTTTCAAAACCATCATTTTCATAAGCAGCAAAACAGACATTGACGGTCGTTGGTACGCCTGTGGGACAGCCATAAGAAAAGGACCATTGAGTATTTGGCAAAGCAGTATAACAAACTCCAACTTCAGGATATCGGACCCATCCAGTCCCTTCAACATTTACTCGCCAACGCTCTTCTATAGCGCCTCCAAATGCGTCCGTACAAGTCGTATTGGAAACGCCGGATTCTACAACAAGTGAGAAGTTCACTTGAGCAGTCAAGTTGGTCGTAAATAAAAATGCAATAAATATCAGTACACTTTTAAAGTGAATGGCAGGGAGGTTTTGGCTCTTTCTCATACAATACGTGGTGTGTGTTTTCCTATTTCGTTTTGTAACGTGTAATTGTAGATGAAGATTCCTTTTCATTTTTAAAACGGGCATGGCGGTTAAAGGGAAATTGTTGTCCGTTGTCAAAATACGGAAAAATCCATCCCCATAATAATAGAATGTCAGTCTTAATTATTACTAAAAATTTCCGTTTATAGGTTAATAGAAAGTTAAAAAGACCGATTATTCAATATTTAGACTTTAAAATCGTGAATCCGGAACTTAGAAATGGCTTAAGCAGGTACTTTTATAACGAATAAAAGTAAGATTTGCTGTTTAATTAGCAAAACTTGGAATAGATGTTAAGTACTTGGACAAATTAAACTATAAATTTGTCCAAGTACTTCGAAATTCACCTTAATGCAGGAAGTTCTTTAAAGCGTTTTTACTTCTGAGACTATTTTTTGTAGGGAGTCTTTGGCATCTCCAAATAACATTTTAGTTTTATCGTGGAAAAACAATTGGTTCTGTATTCCAGCGTATCCAGGACTCATACTTCTTTTGAGAACAATGACGTGCTTGGCTTCCCAAACATTTAGAACTGGCATTCCATAAATGGGGCTACCTGGGTCATCTTTTGCCGCAGGATTTACAACGTCATTGGCGCCTACAACCACAACAATATCTGTACTTGGAAGCGCTGCATTGACATCATCAAGGTCTTTGAGTTTTGGATAAGGGACATCGGCTTCGGCCAAAAGAACGTTCATATGCCCTGGCATTCTACCTGCTACTGGGTGGATAGCATAGGTTACATCAACACCATTTGCTTCTAATAAGTCATCCAATTCTTTCAATGCTTTTTGAGCTTGCGCAACTGCCAAACCATATCCTGGAACAAACATCACAGAATTCGAATAAAACAATTGTATTGCAGCATCATTAAGGGTAACCGTTTTGGCAACTTGATCCCCACTCTCCTGCCCTTTTGCAGCAGCTCCTCCTCCAAATCCTCCCAGTAAAACACTCCACAAAGATCGATTCATTGCTTGACACATTAGTACGGTCAATATCGTTCCAGATGCGCCAACAAGAATACCACCAACTAGCATTATTTGATTATTATAAATCAATCCTGCCGCTGCTGCAGACAAACCAGTGAAAGAATTAAGCAACGAAATTACTACTGGCATATCCGCTCCTCCGATCGGGATTACAAAACTGAATCCATAGATTAAGGCCAATACTAAAACTCCAATGGCCAAACCAACTCCTGCAGAAAAACCTTGTATAAAAAGATATACCGTTAATCCAATCAAACCAATGAACATCACATTATTGATCAGATTGTGTTTTGGTAAAGTCAAGGAATTGTCCCAAACTAGCCCTTGTAGTTTTGCAAATGCCAACAAACTACCAGTAAAAGAAATTGCTCCAATCAATAAGGCCAATAAGACAATGACCAATTGCCCGGAACCAAGTGCTTGTGTACCGTTGTAAAAATGCATGAGTTCAACCATTGCTAACACCGTTGCACATGCTCCTCCCAATCCATTAAAGATGGACACCATCTGAGGCATATCCGTCATTTGAATCTTTTTGGCAGAAGCCATTCCTACCACTCCTCCTACAAGCATTCCGCCCATTATCCACCCATAATTATTACTTGCTCCTGCCATCGGCTGCACCATTGTTGCAATGATAGCTATTGCCATTCCTATCGCTGCTAAAGTGTTTCCTCTTCTTGCTGAATCTGGCGAACTTAATAATCGCAAGCCCCAAACAAATGCAAGTGCCCCGATCAAATAGCTGAGATTTATTAAACTTGTTGCAATCATTTTTTGGTTTTTTTCTTGAACATTTCTAACATTCTATCTGTCACTGCAAATCCTCCAATAACATTTATCATCCCTAATACAACGGCAATTGCACCAAGTACTAAGGTCATGTAGTCATCAGGTTGGGCTTGTCTAATTAACAAAATCGCTCCAATAATCACCACTCCACTGATTGCGTTTGCTCCAGACATCAAAGGCGTATGTAGTACCGTTGGTACTTTTGAAATTACTTCAAAACCTAAAACTACAGTAAAGAGCAGTAAGTAAATCAGATATAAATTCTCGTTGAAAACTTGAAAGACCGTATCCATGCTATTAGAAATTAGGGTGTTAATTTTTATCCTTCTGCTTCGTTGGTGATACAAGAAGATTTTAATATTTCATTGGTGAAATCAATATTCAATTCACCTTCTTTAATCATAAGCTGAACAAAGTTGTTCACATTATTACTAAACAAAAGGCTTGCATCTTGTGGCATATCTGCAGCTAAGTTTGAGTTGCCTAAAATCTGAACACCATTCACCAGCACCAATTCTCCATCTTTGCTCAACTCGCAATTGCCACCAGTAGATGATGCCAAATCAATAATCACTGAACCCGGTTTCATCTTTCGGACCGTGTCCGCAGGTAAAAGCGTTGGTGCCTTTCTTCCACGCACTTGTGCTGTTGTAATAATTACATCAGATTTACTTGCACGACTTTGTACCTCAGCTTGTTGTCTTTTTATAAAATCTTCGGATTGTGCTACGGCGTATCCTCCTGCACCAACATCATCCTTTGCCCCTTCAATCTCAATAAATTTTGCCCCCAAACTTTGCACCTCTTCTTTTGCTGCTTTTCTAACATCAAAAGCTTCCACCATAGCACCTAAGCGTTTGGCTGTTGCAATAGCTTGCAAACCTGCTACACCGGCACCTAATACCAACACCTTCGAAGGTTTTACAGACCCAGCAGCAGTGATCATCATTGGGAAATAGCGAGGCAATAATTCAGCAGCTTTCAATACTGCTTTGTATCCAGCAATCGCAGCCATTGAAGATAGGACGTCCATTGACTGTGCAATCGTTGTACGAGGAATCATGTCCAAACTAAAAGCAGTAAAACCTTTCTCTTTTAATTCACCACTGATCGCTTGATCTGCGTAAGGTTGAAATAATGAAATTAATATTGCTTTTGGATTGATGGAACCCCATTCTGATTTTGGAATGGGATGAACCGTAATGATAATATCGGAGTTGGAGAGAATATTCGCTCGAGATTCTGCTGTCACTTCTTCCGGATAAGATGCATCATCAAATCCAGCTTCAACACCAGCATTGTTTTCGATTGAGATTGAGACACCAGACTTGAGAAGCTTGGTAGCAACTGCCGGTACCATTCCAACCCTGCGATCATTTAATTCCTTAGGGATGCCTAGTTTTGTCATAGTTAATAGTATGCTTACCGACTTAGATCGGAAAGGTTTTTCGTTTGTTTCAAAACAAATTTTAGAGGGTAGCATAAGCTTACCTCTTTACAATAATACTAAACTTGGTTCTTATTTCTAAGTAATTTGGTTGGATATCCTTTAATTAAGGATTTAGGAGAATCTAATCACCTGCGTGTAAATGTAATTTTTTTTTAATGATTCAAAAATCCTAAAATACATTTTGACAATAAAATTAGATTTCTAGATAGAAATTTTTCTTCGAGCAAGTTCTTTTTGAATGAACTTTAATTCTCTGCTTACATCCCCGGCTATTGCTGTGTTTTCCTGTGCTCTGCGTATCAAATAAGGGACAATTTCTTTTACCGTTCCATAAGGAACATATTTCGCAACATTATAACCTGCATCAGCAAGATTAAAAGTTATTAGATCACTCATTCCTAACAATTGACAAAAATTCAAGTGTGGATGATTCTTTTCTAGACCTTTGGAGTGAATCAGGTCTGCCATCAACTGATTGCTTTTTACATTATGAGTTGCGTTGCAATATCCAATAGATTCATAATTATCAATGCAAAACCGCAGCCCAGTGTTGAATGAATCGTCAGTCGCTTCTTTGGATTCGTGAATAGGCGAATTATAACCAAGTTCTTCTGCACGAGCTCTTTCTTTCTCCATATATGCACCTCTGACCAATTTGGCACCAAGAAGGTAGTTGTCTTTTTCTGCTAAAGAAAAAGAATCGAAAAGAAATTGAAGTCTATCTTTCCGATACATTTGGAAAGTATTGTAAACCACTACTCTTTTCTTGTTGTACCTTTTCATCATCAAGATCACCAAGTGATCAATGGTATTTTGTATCCAACTTTCTTCTGCGTCAAAAAAAACGCCGACTCCTTTTTCATTGGCAACATGACAAATCGAATCTATCCTTTTTAAAACTGCTCGATATTCTCTTCTGGTTTCACGAGTAAAAGGTTGTCCAGATTGAATGCTTTCTAATAAGCCGAAACGAGCCAAACCCGATATCTTTGTGCTGATCACCGGAACGGATACATTCTTATTTGCGAATTCCATTGCCCGAATGGTTTCGGTCATAGTATGATTAAAGTCTTTTTCAGTGTGCTTGGCTTCTGCACCATAATCCAGAATAGTAAGCGTATTTCTTTTGAACAAATCATCAATGGCTTTCTGGGATTCCAGAAGAGTTGTGCCTCCGATAAATTGAGTAAAAATGGTTTTGCGAATAATATCTGGAACGAAAGGAATTTTTAACTTAATTGCAAGAAGAGCGAAGGAAGAGCCAAAACTAACCAACCAACTGGCGTTCATGACTTTGAAAAGACGAGCTATTTTCCGTAAATCTTTATTTGATTTATCAGCAAATGCAATTTCGGTATTAGAAAAATCTAATAAAGGCTCGTGAAGTTTGTCAACAGGAGATCCCATGTTCAATAATTTAAGTGTTCCAAATTTCCCATGCTTTTTCGGCTTGGAAATAGAGCATATCCATGCCGTTTTGTATCACGCAGCCTTTCTGTTCTCCGTTTCTCAAAAATAGTGTTTTTTCAGGATTATATACCAAATCAAATAATATATTATTTTCGGTTAGTGAAGAATAGTCTATTGCTGGCGAACTATCAACATTCGGACTCGTCCCAACAGGTGTTGTATTAATGATCAATGGATATTCCAACACAACTTCTCCATCCACTTCATCATAAGTCAAGTGGCCTTTGTTGGCAGATCTTGATACAAAGAAATATTCGATTTCTAATTTTCGCAAAACATAGGCTACCGCTTTTGCTGCACCTCCTGTTCCAAGGATTAACGCTCTAGTCACTTTGTCTCCTGAGTATTTTTCCAAACAGGTTTTCAAAGACAATTCAAATCCATATACGTCAGTATTATAACCCGTTGCACCGTTTTTAGTAAAATGAATGGTGTTGCAAGCTCCAATCTCCTTCACCGCATCATCCAAATGATCCAAGTATTTTACAACCAATTCTTTGTATGGCAGAGTTACATTCAGGCCAACAAGATCTCCTTGCTCTTGTACTAAACCATGAAAAGCAGAAATATCTTCTATTGGGAAAAGCTCATATTCATGATGAGTAATACCTTCCTTTTTAAACTTTTCGGTAAAGTATTTTTTTGAAAAAGAATGAGAGAGAGGATAGCCAATCAAGCCAAAAAGTTTCCGCATAACTTTGGGGTTTTTACCTTATTTTTTATTGCCTAATTTTTCAATTGCGAAAACGGAAATAAAGCCGATCACCATCAAAACAAGTACAGCAATAACTTGGGGATCTCCGTCAAAATTACCCGGTAAAACGCTTTGTTCTAAAAAAGGGACTTTCTCTCCACTGCTGTTTTCTCGATAAGACAAAACATTCCTCCATGGCCACAATTTATTAAGTGAACCTATCATAAATCCAGTTAATAGTGCCAAAGTAATGCTTTCGTAATTTTTAAAAGTCCAGGACAATAGTCTTGAAAAAGTAAAGAGTCCAACTACACAGCCTAAGGAGAAAGTAAGCATTACGGTTAGCGATTCTGGGTCAAATGTTGTCAAAGCCTTCTTAACATGTAGAAAGATGCCTTTGTAAACGCCCATCAATAGTAAAATGAAACTACCGGAAATTCCCGGTAAAATAAGAGCAGAGATAGCGATCGAGCCAGCAATAAAAATAAACCATAAGGACATATTGCCTTCTGCAGGGCTCATAACGGTAATGCTATATGCGACTATTGTTCCTAAGATCAAGGCAAGGACTTCTTTGGCTCCCCATTTTCCAACTTGTCGTCCAATATAGATGGCACTCGAAATTATAAGACCAAAAAAGAAAGACCAAAGTAAGAGTGGATAATTTTCAAGCAAATGGCTTACGCCCAATACTCCAACGACTATTCCTGCTACCATTCCAGTTAACAGTCCAACCAGAAAATTGCCATTGACAGCCTCCCAAACACCTTTTATGCCTTCCTTTTTAAAGACTGGCAAAAGTTTAGGACCAAAAGCTTTAATCGTATTGATTAATTTTGCGTAAATCCCTGTAATAAAAGCTATTGTTCCGCCTGAAACGCCTGGGATTACTTCTGCAATACCCATAGCCATTCCGCGTGTGGCTAATCCAAGAAAAGAAAAGTCATTTTTCATTTAACAAATGTAGAAAAATTGATATCGAAATTGAAATATCAGCGGAAAGGTTTTCTTATCGTAAAATAGCGTTAGGTTTCTTTGCTTTTGCCCATTAATGCTCTCGACCTTTGATTACCCCTTTTTTGTACTTTTCTTCTAATTTAGCTTCTTCCAACTGTTCCTTTCTTGTCAATTCGTAATCTGAAAGCTTCGAAAGGTCAGGTTGACCAGCATCAATCCATGAGGTGTACCACGCAGAGCCTAAAGCAAGAATGGAAGCGCGCATGCGGTCTTCAACCATTCCATTCATTTCATCGGCATACGCCTTGGCGTATTCTCTACATTCTGTCCGAATATTGCGTCCCAGTCGATCATCGTAACAGTATTGCTGATCTTCAGGATATTGGCGGCTTAACCTTTTTTCAATACCTAAAACACTATCTACAAGCATATGGCTATCTAAAACAGTTTTCCAATAGAATTCCCCAGGGTCTTCAATGTAATCCGCTTTTCCAACAAAGAAATCAAACTCTGCATCTGCAAATAATTCAGGAATTCTACTCTCCCAAAAAGCGTGAATACCGACTTGATCCGTTAATTTTCCGTTATAGTTTGTGGTGGTATGAAGGGGCACGTGAGCATCTCCAATATAATGTCCAAACTCTGCAGAAACGCGTAAAATTTGACTTAAATTTCCTTTTTTAAATGCTGCGGTCAATCGGTTTTGCATAACCAAAAGATGGTAAGGTATGATTCCATATCCTGAAAAATTATCTATTCCATGAGCACTAGCTCCTTCTAGATATTTTGACTCTATTCCGAATATACTTTCAATACTATCCAATGAGACAGTCCAAGCATCTTCATAGTAATTGGCTAAAATAATCTTTTGGAAAAAATTGCGATAGCGATCCTGATTTATGATAAGAGAGTCTTTTTTAAGCTTCCGTTGTATAGATCTGGATTTTATAAAAACTTGACCATCTTCCTTTTTTGCAAGCTCGTGATCGAAAACCTTGATGCTATCTCCTTTTGCGTTGACCACCACAATATCCGTGTACTTCAACAAAGCGTCATTCCATTTCCTAGGTACGTTTTCAAATGGAAATTCTCCCCAATGATCAATATCAATATAATGACGAAAGGCTTCATGCTTAGTAGAATACCTTCTTTTATCAGGATCTACCGCATGTTCTGTTATGTATTCAATATGCTTTTTATAAAAAGAAATAATTTCTGGAGGAAGCGTAAACACAGCCAGTCTATTCACCCGGCGGTGTCCAAAAAAACCCCAATCCGCTGTAAAGGAAGAGAAAAGGAGGAGTCCCATTAATGAAAACAAAACAGCTATAAGTGCAGATTTTTTCATGGTTAAGGTTTTTTATATACTAGATAAACCTTATCAAAAGTACATTAATCGAAGAAAGAATTGTAGGACCAAAATAATTTTCCGAAAACTCTTTGCTGAACGAGCATAAAATCTTCATTGTTCAAATTAACATGATAGCGTTCAACAGGTGTTCCTGTGGATACTTCATGATCGGCTAAAGGACTTCCATCTCCTTTTGTGGTATAAATTGGGTGGAATTCAATTTGTTTAACTTCGCCAGCTTTGTTTTTATAGTCAATCTTTGCAAAAGGAACCAAGATCGAAATTGAATCTCGTTTAGGGTGTTTGTTTTGATAAGCTTCTGCTACAATGAATTCGTAATTCAGAAGATAAGCTTCTACCTTCCCTTTATTTGCTGGTTTAGAATTTTCTGTACCAGTATTGTAAAGTGGTTCCACAGCATATTCATCACCCGTTTTTAAAATCTTAAAAGAGTTTTCTTTTTGTTTTGGATAATCAACCGATACCATTTCGATCTCTTCCATTTCATCCGTAAAAACTGCTTTGTCTCTCCAATCATCATCATACATAAAGAATCTTGCTCTGAGGCCACCACCCCAAGTTGGAATATGCACGACATAAGGTTGATCGGATCCCTCCATAATCATGTAAGTTCCTCTCTCGTCATTGGTTAACCCACCAACATAATAGACTTTGATCTGACCACCTTCCTTATCATAAAGCTCTACTTTGATGCCATGAGTTGCCAATGCCTTTACAGCCTGAGGAACAGCAGCTTTTGGTGGAATATATTTCATTTCAATTTTTTCAATACCATCTAAAAGATTGCGAATGGCATCTGGTCTGGCTTTGTATTTATTATTATAAACCCAGTGGTCTTTTTCTCTGGTTAGCGTGACGGTTTCCCCTTTTCTATCCGCCAAAAATATTTTATAAACATCGTCTCTTTCAGTACCAAAAGCTCTGTCAGAAGTATCAGAGGAACTTTTCCCAGATTTACTTCCCGAGGTCATATACCAAGCACTTGCACCTCCTAAGAACAAGAACAACAAAAGTGGCAGTAATAATTTTTTCATTTAATCTATTTTTGTTTTCTCTCACAGAATAGTCATTCTGCTTTTTATAAACAATTCTTAAATAGTGAAGGTGTGTATTTTTCGTTTAGATAAGAATTCTTATCTAGTCAATCGTAAAGTATTTAGCTTCCAAATTTACGTTTTCTTCTAAGATTATAAAGAAACCCAAACAAAGCTACAAATACCAATGGCAGTAAAATGTTGATCATTTGCCACTTTGTCTTTTCCGTCTTTGCTTTTACCGTATCCAACAATCTTAATTTCACTTCTTTAGACCTCGCCTCAATAATGCCTTCTCCATCCAATAAGTATTCAATAGAGTTGACCAAAAAGTCTTTGTTTGCTCCAAAAATTCTTCGTTCAAACATATTATATCCCAAAGGCAATACTTGATTTGAAGATCGATTGAAGCCATTTCGGGCAATGTCTCCATCAGAAATAACCAACATCTTTGTATTAACACTCTGGTCTTTAAACTTTAAATTCAATTGATCCAATCCTGCCTGGAATTCAGCAGTTACCCGATTCGAATAATTCGAAGGAAATATACCTTCTAATAAAACAGCAACATTCTGAGCTCCTTTATTAAACTTACTTGCATCTGCATCATATCTAAAGGCTTCCAAGTCCAATCGAACTGGAGTAAGTTGTAGCCGACTGTACTGTGAAGATTTTAGTAAGACCGTTTTTTTAACATTGGTTTTAGTTTGAACAGTATCAATTGTACTAGGAAAAAAGAGATTGACCCTATCCAAACTTTTTGCAATTGGATGATTACTGGTTGGTGCCATTAAAGGGTTATAATAGCATGGGAATAAATCAAACTGAGGACTATTTCCAACCATGCCTGAAACCAATGGTATTTTAGTACATTCCAGATCGAGTATCAAATTGGGTTGGATACGAACTCCGTATTTAAACAGCATATCCTCAATTTTTAAAGGATAATCGAAAGGTATAAAATCTTTTCTTCCTCTTAGACTGTCTAAATCAACGCCTAGTCGATCCACCAACCACATGACCTTACCACCGTTCATAATAAACTGGTCGATTTTGAATTTATCTCTTTCATTAAATTCCAATCGAGGTTTAGCGATAATCAAGGCATCGGCGTCTTGCTTTATTTGGACAACAGAATCCAGTGTGATAAATCCTGTATTATAAAATGTGGACAATTCTTTTCTAAAACTTTCTACTTCAAAATCAGCAAGCTCTCCATGCCCCTGAGTAAAAAGAATATTGGGTTTTCTGTTGATTTCCAATTTGTGAATAGCATTCGCAAATTTATATTCCAACAAGGAAACTGAATTGTTTAAAACAACTTCAGGAGAAACACCCATCATTTCATTTTCCAATAAGTTTACCGGTATGGATCTTCCTTTGAAATTGAAAATTGCCCAAGGATAGATTTGCTGTTCTTTCGTTTCATCGACATCTTTCACCCTCAAGTTTGTCGGTACGATTCCTGCTTTTGCTAATTCAGCACGATAAGCATTGATTTCTTCTACTGATCCTTCAGAAGGGTTAATAAATTGGTATTCAATCAAGCCATTGATTCCTCTAAAATCTTCCAACATTTCCAAAGTTGAATTTTGCAGCCTTTTAAATCCAGCCGGAAAATTACCTTCTAATAAAACTTGGACATAGACAACTTCTTCCAATGCTTCAAGCAGCTGTACTGATGGTTTGGTTAAGGTGTAACGCTTCTCCTCTGTGAGGTCCACTTTTGCATGAAAAACACTTCCTAAAATATTCACAAATATTAGGATACCCGCTGCAAGGAACAACTGTATTAAAGAAGGATATCCGATTTTTTTACTCATAAATTTAATCCTATTTTTTTACCATTTTCGGCTCTCCAAGGCCACTTTAGTACAAAGAATAAAAAATGAAATTATGGAGAAAAAGTAAATAATATCTCGGGTATCCAAAACTCCTCTACTAATGGAAGTGTAATGGTAATCGATCCCGATCATTTGTATAACATCATCAAATTTTCCAACAAATACGGGCAACTTACTCAGATAGTAAAACGCCCAATAGAAAAAGAAACAAAGGAAGGTTGCAATGATAAATGCTACGATTTGATTATTGGTCAAGGAAGATGCAAAAAGACCTATTGCAACGAAACAAGATGCCAATAAAAACAAGCCAACGTAAGATCCTACGATCGCACCAGAATCCAAATTCCCTTGAGGAGAGCCCAAGGTGTGGACCGTATAATAATAAATGACTGTTGGGATCAAAGCAAAGAGAACCAATAACACGCAAGCAAAATACTTCGCCAAGACTATTTCTAAATCAGTTAACGGCCTGGTTACCAACAATTCTAGTGTCCCGGATTGGTGTTCCTCCGCGAACGAACGCATGGTGATCGCAGGTATCAAAAACATAAAAATCATTGGAGCAATACCAAACAGCTGATCCAAAGAGGCATAGTTATAATTCAATACACTCGATTCGGGAAACACCCACATGACCAAGCCTAGGAAAGCCAAGAACACTCCAATAACGATATACCCAATCAATGAACTGAAAAAAGTATTGACCTCCTTCCAAAAAATACTCAACATATATTAGTTCTTTTCTTCTTTTATTGTGTGAATGAAAACCGGGTTTCTATCATCATAAATTAACAGCGCTTTGAATAGTTTTTCTTTTGCTTCTTCCTTTGTCAGCAAACTAACTGTTTCATATAAACTACTATCATCTGCTATCCATTCTAGTAACTTTGTTTTGTTGAAATCTTCCATTCGACCATCGTCAAACCAAATCATTTTTTCATACTTAACTTTCTCTTTAGTCTCCACTTCTCCTTTCCGGAAAGGTTGACCGTTTACAGGATTATAAGCTTTTATAGTCACTGTTTTCTTTTCAAAATCTTCATAAGAATAGTAACAAATCTTTCCTCTCAAACGAATCGCTGCGAAATTGGTATTGGGCTTTGCGATTGATTCCTTTTCTAATTTTATATAAGGTATTCCAGCAATAGAAATCCCCCAAATACTATCCAGATTCAATGCAGTTTTTTCTTCATCCAAGACTTCTATAAATTCAACTTGAGCCATATAAGTTTGAGGATTGCTATATAGATTTGATCTTACATCCTCCCACGAATAATCAGGTCGATTTTCTTTAAACGATGAATAAGTCAAATAAACGCCGTCTTCAAATTTGAAATTTTTCTTTACCCAAACGCTGTCCTCCTGTGCTGTGCATATGGCAACACTAAAAACAACAATTATAGATAATAAAATTTCTTTCACTTTTATATAATTTATTTAGTCAGTAACTGGAAAACATCTTCCACACTAGACACTTCTTTTCTCATTTCTAATAATACGCACTTCTTTTGTACTGCAAATTGAAAAATCTCGGTTCTAATATCCGTTTCTAAACCAGATATCAATTGCCATTTATTATCTCCTAATGAGACTACTTTTTTCACTCCGTGTATTTTACTCAATTCCTGAGCAGTCATTTTTTGATTGAATTCTACAAAAACCAATGACTCTCCTCTTGCCTTAGATTTGAGGGCTTCCACAGAATCATTTGCAACAATATTTCCTTGATTGATAATTAGCACACGATTACATAATGCCTGCACTTCTTGCATAATATGCGTTGAAAATATTACCGTTTTCGAAGCACCTATGTTTTTAATCAAATTTCGAATTTCAACCAGTTGATTTGGATCTAATCCTGATGTTGGCTCATCCAAAATCAAAACTTCTGGATCATGAATCATCGCCTGGGCTAAACCTACCCGTTGTCGATACCCTTTTGATAGAGCATGAATTTGCTTATTCTGTTCTCGTTCCAAGCCAGTCATCTCTATCATTTCATCGATTCTCGCCTTCTTATTCTTGATTTTATGAAGGCCAGCGACAAAAGCCAGGTATTCTCTTACGTATAGGTCTTTGTAAAGTGGATTGTGCTCAGGCAGATAGCCAATTTTACTGCGAACGATCATAGAATCCTTTGCCGTATCATGGCCACAAACAGAGACTTGGCCATCTGTTTGAGGAATAAAGCAAGTAATAATCTTCATTGTCGTGGTTTTCCCAGCTCCATTTGGACCTAAAAATCCCAAAACCTCCCCTTTTTTAGCCTCAAAACTGATCTTATTGACCGCTTTTTGGCTTCCATATATTTTACTAAGATTATTTACAATTACTGACATCGATATAAATGAAGTAAATACTATTTAAAATTCGCCTGAAAAAACGTAAATCTAAAGATTTCAGCAGGAAGCACCAAGAATAATTGATTAGTTGACAGAAGTCTGGCTTTGAAGTCGCCCTTTTAGCAAGTTAAACCCGATTTTTGGATTTATCTCCCTAAAATTTGTCTCAACAAAAACATTAAAATCCTTTTCTTATAACAATTACCTTTGGCTTATAGTTATTATAAACATCGAAACCACTAGTTTTAACTTTGAAGTTGTTTGAAAATGGAGGTTGAGATTAATCGTAGATGCTTGACTTTCAAGATGAAGCTCCATTTTTTTTGCATAGCCGTAGCTATGGAAAACAAAATTAGCTGAAATATTGAAATTCAATGGATTACAATTAAATCATCTATCTATTTTAAAAAACTTCATTAATAAATAAAACGTAAAACAATGTATCAATTGCCTTCTTTCGCCTTTGCTTTCAGTATAATATTCCTTTTTGCCTGCAACACAAACGCAAATAAAGCAGAATCTGTTACTTCTAATCCCACTAAAAATGAGATTGTTGAGAAAAAGTCAGATGAAATAGCTTCAACAACTGCAAATACCATTGTAGAAGAAAGTGAATCTAAGGAGAATCCGGCATTGAAAAAAGAAGAAAATAAGCCTGAAGTTGTAAAAGCAAAGCTTTCTGAAAAAGTACAAGATGTTCCAGAAAAACCTAACACTAAAAAGGCTGCAAACTCTTCCAACGCTACCACTCCAAAAGATGAAGTTCCTTCAAATCCAGTTACAAAAGTAGAAACGAAGGTGGAAGAAACAGTGAAAGAGGAAATCAAAATATTGGAGAATAAAGTAGAAGAAATAAAGGAAGAGGTAAAAGTAGAAACTACACCTCCTGTTGAAGTTATAAAAGAGGAAGTCATTGAAGAAAAGCCAATTCTTGCGAAACCAGATCATGGTTTATTTGATGCTATATTGAGAGCGAATGTAAGTTCATCTGGAAAAGTAAATTACAAGGCCATCAAAGCTAGTATTGGAAAATTAGAGGCTTACCTTAAAAATTTAGAAAGTAATCCAATCGAATCTTCTTGGTCAAAAAATGAAAAAATGGCTTATTGGATTAACGCATACAATGCATACACCATAAAGTTAATTGTCGACAATTATCCATTGGGAAGCATAACCGATTTGCACGGTGGAAAACCTTGGGATGTTAAGTGGATAAATATCGCTGGAAAAAGCTACTCTTTAAATAATATTGAAAATGATATTTTAAGACCACAATACAAAGATGCAAGAATTCACTTTGCAGTCAATTGCGCTGCAAAGTCTTGTCCAACGCTACTTAATCGCGCATGGACCGCTGGTAACTTAAATAGCAATTTCGATAAAATGGCGAAAGCATTTATCAACAATTCAGACTTCAATCAAATTTCGAAAACCAACATCAAAGTCTCCAAAATATTCGATTGGTATAAAGTCGATTTTGGAAACCTAATTTCCTATTTAAATAAATATGCGGAAACACAGATTGATTCAAACGCTAAAATCGAATACCTGGAATACAATTGGAGTTTGAACGAATAAGAAAGTTTTTGGATTTTATTTAATAATGTAAAGCACCTTTGCCAATTATGACAAAGGTGCTTTATATTTGAGGATGTTTAAAACCTTCTCTTTCTTTATATCTATTAGCATCCTTCTTTTCGTTGGCAGCTGTGGTTCAGAACTAAACAGCCCAAAAGAGCCAATTAAAACACCTGTCCAAGAAATTAAATCTTCCTTTAACTCCTACCATATCTTACTATTCAAATCAGAAAGAAAGTTGGAAATTTGGTCGCAAGATCAAAAAGAAATTCTTCAGTTTGTTTATCAACACAAGTTTTCAACAGACTTAAAACCCCTTATAGGAAAATACGAAGAAAAAGAAGATAAGCCATTAACTTTCAAACTATTAGATAGGTTTTACCAAGAAAAAATTAAATTAAAGATTAAAGGCTACCAATCAAATACTTACCCTTTGAGTAATACTATAAGCCTTCTAAACCTTCTGGACGCAGAAGCAAAAAAAATCTTAGACAATGCCAATGACGTTACTATTGACCTTTATTTATTCCCACACGATTTTCGATCAAATTCCACCCCACTAAGATCAATGGTATCCAGACATTATGACACTGAAATGTATGCCTTTTTGGAAAACACACTTTTAAAAAACTATAAAAATGGTGAGTAAAATTGTTGTGCTGGACGGATTCACTTTAAACCCAGGAGATTTGGATTGGGATCCAATAAATGAACTAGGAGAAGTTGAAATTTATGAAAGAAGTCCCCAAGAAACGGTCTACGCACGTGCTGTAGATGCCGAAAT
>CALIAG010000099.1 GCA_938041325.1 uncultured Saprospiraceae bacterium
TTTTTGAAATTTTTGAATCGGAAAATTTTGAAAATAGATCTAGATGTAGCTGAAAACGAAAGGGTTTTATATAAGGGGAATAATGAGGAATATGTAGAATATTTCTGGGTATGTAATTCTAAAACAAGGAGAAATCATAGCCCATCAATGAATCAACTTCAATCATAGTTCAGACTACTCTCCGTTTTGTATAGATCGTGGTTTTTATTTTAGAATGAATTGAAAAGGGAGATTCTAATTCTGAAACATCGTAAAATCATAGCCCATCAATGAATCAACCTTAATCATTGAAAACCATCTTCCCTTAAACGTCGCCCACTTTTTCTTTCAAAGTTTTAATTCGAGTATCAATAGAAATATATCGTTCCTCTAATTTTTTAATTTGAACTTTTTCCCCTTTAATCATTTCATCAAAACGATTAAAGTTCTTGTCGATTCGTATTTTGATAGTGCCGATATAAGATTTTAATTTTTCACTAACTTCTTCTTCCAATTGCATTCTTCCCTTCGCGATTTCTGCATGAAAACCGTTGATGATTTTCCTTCTTTTTAAACCTATTGAAACACCAGCAAAGACCAATCCTACTGCGGTAAGTATTCCACCCGTAATATCCAAAACTGCGGTATTGGTTACCGCGGTTATAATAACACCAATCACTGCAATCCCAGAACCAGTCGCCAAATTTGGAGCAAGATTCTTTTTATCCGGAAACAATTCTTCGTCTGTAAAAGATTCTGAACGATTTAGAAACTCCGAAAAAGTATCTTGTAAATCCCGAAGTACATTGGATCGCCTTTCCGCAATGTCACTAAATATTTCGTGGTCATTTTTTAGAATAGTATGTGAATTTTTAATTTTTAAATCCACCATCTTTGCCATCTGTTGAATAGAGTCGGCAATGTCTACAACACCGTCATTCAATCGCTGTTTCAATTCGGTATTCAAACCGTTTTCAAGATTTCCTGCAAGACCCGTCAACCAATCCTGTGCAGATTCTTTTTTGGAGAACATAGAAGAGATAGATCGTTTCATCAAAGAGAATAATCCCAATCCATCATTCAACTCATTTTCAGTCTTAAAGGTTATTCTGTCATATGCTGCTAAAAGGTTTTCAACCAAAATGTCAACCTGATTTGCAGACTTCGTACTTTGATTGTCTAGCGTTTCTTTGATGTCATTTCTAAATTCGACATCCGCAATATATTGTTTGTTTCTTACAACCAGTCCTCGTTCAATTCGCTCGTTGATATTTTGAGAACTCTCTAAATTGTTTCGAATTTTAAGTTTTGGTGCGCGGCCTCCAGTGATATAAGTATTGATGTATTCTCTGACAGGGATGTAGCCACTTTCTTCTTTTTGACCTTCCAATTCCATTTTTGCAGAAACAGGAAAAACCACTGGATCTGTAATTCCCTTTTTCAAAGCATAATCTTTCACACCTTGGATATTAACGGTCAAATCAGCATCATTCATCAAATCTTTCTGTTGTAAAACGAATATGATTTTTTTCCGCCAATCATCGTGGATGTAATCAAAAAATTCCCAAGCAGATTGTCGGTATGGGTTTTTAGATTCAAAGACAAAAATGATCAAATCAGATGCAGGAATAAAACTTTCGGTTATCTCTTGATGATGTTCAATAATGGTATTGGTTCCCGGAGTATCAACCACTGCAATCTCTTTCAATATTTCGACCGGTTGTAAAATCTTTTTCAAATGATCATTTATAGAAATGAACTCTTCTTTCTCTCCATAAATAATTTGTTGAATGGTATCTGTCATCGGAGAAGGAGCAACCTTGCAAATTTCTTTTCCTGCATCAAGCAATGCGTTTATAAAACTACTTTTTCCAGCCTTGACCTCGCCGACAATTACAAACATAAATGGCTCATTAATCCGGTTTCTCAGATCGCTAACCGTTTTCGCCAAATCTTGATGCCCAATGTCAGTTGTCAATTCATGCAAATCTTTTACGATCTCATCAATTTGACTTCTTATTTGTTTTAATTCTTGATTTAATATATCGCTCATTTATAGTTGTATGTTTCTTCTTTTGATTTGTGATCCGTGATATAAATAAGTAAAACCACGGATGCACGGATTTTTCGAATATGTGTGTTTGTTTTTACCACGAATTCACGAATTTTAGGACGAACAGTCGTATTTGGTTTTATAATTCACGATCGTTCGTTTTATAATCAGTTAATTCGTGGTCAACCTTTCTTCTTCACGATTGATCCACTTTTTAATCAGTGCATCCGTGGTCAACCTTTTATTCACGATCGTCCGTTTTATAATCCGTCAATTCGTGGTCATCTCTCTTTCACAAGTCGCCGTCCTCCTTTAAATTAAGACTCCTCCGAAGCAGAAAAGTCATTCACAATCGAATTTTCAAGGACAGAAATACTCTCAGGTCCTGTGCAAAAAAGCAAGTCTAAGATACTCAAATTGGGTAAAAAGCCACTTTTATCTTCGAATACCTGTCCATATTTATAAGCCTTAAAGGCCAAATCTAATTTGTTGCGATGGGTTTTTGCCTGAATTGTATTTCGTAAGTCCTCAATGGGTAACGAATAGTTCTTTTCATAAGATGGACTAAGACTCATCTTCGCATCAATTCCAATCAGCTTAAAAATGCCATTAAGAAGATTGAAATTATAATCAAATAAAAATTCAGATTTTGTTTTGAAAATAGGCTCTAAATCATCTGCATAAAAGTCAAAAAAGGGAGCATTTCCATAAGCAGATTGAATGCTCATCCAATGTTGATTTTGCCAATTAAAGTCGTAGGATATCTCAACTTGACGAATATTTTGACGCTCATTCTTCCCTTTAGATAAAGGAATGCTCAACCTTTGCAGGCCATTGGTACTGGCAATATGGCAACGGTTGCGGTAACTGCCTTTGCTGTAATTCTCGAATTGTTCAAGAATAATTTCTGGGTACAGCAAAAATTTAGTACAATACTGTACTGATGGAAGAAAATGAAGTTCAATTACTGCTTTTTGATACACAAGTATTTGTTATATTTTGGGCAAAATTAAACTTTTAATTCTTTGCAGATAAGTTTTTCCTCAATACATGCCATTTTAAAAGATTTAAATAAGAAAAAAAGAATGGGCTACCTCGCAAAACACGGATTGCATTCAAGATTTATCCGGACAGCTGTTGATCCAGCGTTGGGTTTAGTCGTTGTCATACCAGCAATGAATGAGGATCAAATTTTGAACCCTTTAGGTGCTCTATTGGATTGCAATCCAACAGGCTGTAAGGTAGAAGTTATTGTGGTATTAAATCATTCCAAAACGGCAAGTGACGATGTGAAAGTCTTAAATCATATGGGCGCAAGGATACTGAAACAATGGAATCGGAATGAATCCAATGATTGGTTGACTTTTCATACTATTTTTCTAGAGGATGTTCCAGCAAAAATTGCAGGAGTCGGGTACGCACGGAAAGTCGGAATGGATGAAGCAGTCTGGCGTTTTAATAAAATTGGAAATGACGACGGTGTCATTGTATGTTTCGATGCAGATACTTATTGTGATCCTGATTATTTGGTAGAAATAGAACTTCTTTTTCTCGACAATCCAAAATGCCCGGCTGCCAGTATTTACTATGAACATCCAGTGAAAGGGGAGGTTCATGAAGATTTTATTTATTCTGCAATCATCGATTATGAGTTGCATTTGCGTTATTATCTAAATGCCAAAAGGTTCACTGGTCATCCGCACATTTATGAAACAATTGGGTCAGCAATGGCGGTTAGAAATTCAGCCTACCAAAAAGAAGGCGGAATGAACAAAAGGAAAGCAGGGGAGGATTTTTATTTTCTAAATAAATTCACCTCAGATCCTAACTTTATGGAACTGAATGATACCCGCGTTATTCCATCTCCAAGGGTGAGCGATAGAGTTCCGTTTGGTACCGGTAAAGCTGTTGGAGAAATTATTGGGTCCACTGAATCATATGAAACTTATCATTTACAATCTTTCTTAGATCTCAAATTGTTTTTTGATCATGTCATTGATTTTAAAGATGCAAACGAAGAGACACTGCTCAGTTTGTATGACAACTATCCGGAACCGCTCAAGATTTTTCTTAAAGAAAACAAATGGCTGATCGAAGTCAAAAGGCTTCAGAAAAATACAGTAAGCTATATTAATTTTAGCCATCAGTTTTTCAAATGGTTCAATGCTTTTCGGATCATGAAGTATGTTCATGAATGTCGAAAACATGAAGGTTATGCAGATGGTCCAGTAGAAGTGTTTTCAAGACAACTGCTCTCAATGATGAATCCTAAAAAAGATTTTTCTAAAGTTGAAAAACTTGATTTGCTTTATGAATTTCGAGCTTTGGATCGTTTGGGGAATTACGGATGATCTTAAAAATCCTGTACAGAATGACAGAACAGGATTTATAAGATGAAAAAGATAGTCAGGATACGTAATATCGTAACATCGTGCTCATCTTAAAATAGCTTAAAAATCCTGTTCAAACAAAAAAGGAATCAAAGTAAGTAAAAAGATTCAAATGAAAATACGTCTCTTGGTCGGAGACCAAAACTAGCGTAAGAGACCGATATCCGAAAAACCATTCACCCCCACCTTCTTACCATTCAACTATTTTCTAATTCCACTCATCAATTTCGATAGAATTTCTCTTTGCGAATTGCTCTAATTTAGAGTAATCAAAAAATGAATTCTATGAAAGTTAAATTCCAGATACTATTTATAATTTGTCTTCAAATCTCTTTTCTCTCAAATGCACAAAAGATTGAAGTTCCGAGTGATCATTCGACCATACAAGCAGCGATTGAAGCAGCAAATGTCGGAGACTCGATTATTGTAAGTCCTGGCACCTATCTGGAAAACATTAATTTTAAAGGGAAGGATCTTTTTTTAAGTAGCTTGTTTTATTTAGCAAATGATCGGGATTATATTTCTACCACAATCATTGACGGAAGCCAACCCAGTAATCCGGATTCAGCAAGTGTTGTCCTATTCGTAAATGGAGAAACCCGCGCAGCTGTTATTCAAGGCTTTACCATCACTGGAGGTAAAGGAACAAAATTCCACAACGATATAGAAAATTTTGATGTTCGAATTGGTGGAGGAATTCTAGGAAATAGCACTTCTCCAACCATTAGATTTAATCACCTAATAGACAATGAAGCGATCAATGCAAATGGAGTGCTTGCGGCAGGCGGAGGCGCTGCACGTTTGTCAAGTGGAAAACCCATCATTACCAACAACATCATAGAGGACAACCGTGGTCTGTATGCTGGAGGATTAATGATCGCAAACTGTTTTCCGACGATTAGAAATAATGTTTTTTTGAATAATAATGCCAGCACGCCTTTTAATGGTGGGGGAGGATTGTATATCGATTTCAACTTAGAAACGGATTCTACGATCACGATTGTAAACAATACTTTTGTTGGAAATGAATCGGGAAGTGCAGGAGGAGGAATGATTGTGACCGGTACAACAATCAGTTTGAAAAACAACATTTTTTGGGGAAATACCGCTCCTAATAATCCTCAAATTTTTCAACGGAATTTATCAGGCGCACCAAATGGAATTGCAGAAGTTGAATTTAGCAATGTAGAAGGTGGTTGGACTGGAAATGGCAACATTGATTCAGATCCATTATTCGAAGCAGACGGCTATTCCCTCTCAGTTGGGTCACCTTGTATTGATGCTGGGGATGGAACAGTGTCCTATTATGATCATGTAAATCCACTTACATCAGGAACGGTATATCCTCCAAGTCAAGGAACACCTCGCAATGACATGGGGGCTACAGGAGGTCCGTATTTGCCATTGCCAATTGATATTGTATTGAATGATGATGAAATAGAGCGCTCTCGTTCTTATCAACTCCTTTATTCCAATCCATTCAATGCACAGGATGCCATTCAACTGGAAATTCTGGAGAATGGATTGGATGTAGGAGTAGAACTTTTCGACGGAGAAGGCAAGTTAATAGAACAACTTATTAGTAGGAAATATGACAATGGTTCGCATACCTTATCATTTTCGAAGTTGGCAGAATTACCGAAAGGAATGTATTTCATATCGGTAAACATCAATAGTATTAAACGTGCTCATAAATTGATGAAATTATAATCATTTATAAGCAAAAAGATATCAACGGATTTTATTCGTAAAAGAAGCAGAATAAAACAAAGTCAGTTGGAAGGAGCTTGTTGATAAGTCCGTTATGCGGTCTTATCGCAGGCTCCACTTTTGTTGCCTTAATTTCAAAATTTTTGATTCAAAATCAAGCAGCTTCTAGAAAAATGTGATATCTTATTTCTATGAGATATCCGCTAAACTGTCCAAAATAAAATGAGAACCGAATTCAAAAGGTTTTTCATGATGCTTCTGGCATTTCTATTCGCTAGTTTCATTACTTCGGTGATGAACTGCCCTTTTTGTTATGCCTACTCGTTATCAGAAATTCATCTGGTTTTTACTTACTACTTTCTTTTGTTTTTGTTTAGCTATGGTATGATCAGTCTGTTCATTGATTTTCTGGATTCTCGTCTGGATTGGTTAGAAAAACCTCGTTTGAAAGTTTATTGGAATCTTGCATTCATGATGTTTTTATTTCCGACTATGGTTTTCCTTTTTTGTCATTTTACCTTTACAAAAATTTGGATCATACCTTTTAATCAAAAGCCTTTTTATTTCTTTTATGAAATGACGCTTTTTCATACGCTCACCGGATGGGGAATTGCTTTTTACATCAATGCCCGAAACTTTTTTGAGCAATGGAAATCTGCCAACAAAAGGATGAATGAATTGCAAAAAGCAAAGAATGAGTTTGAACTGAAAGCATTAAAAAGTCAGTTGAATCCTCATTTTCTTTTCAACAACTTGCATACCTTAAGTTCTTTGGTTCATGAAGATGTTCATTTGGCGGATAAGTTTATAGAACAACTTTCAAAAGTATATCGTTACTTGTTGGATCAGGAAGAGGATGTACTTCCAATTGAAAAAGAATTGGAGTTTTTGGAGTCTTATCTATTTTTACTAAAAATTAGGTTTGGAGAAAATTTAAAAATAGATTTAAATAAAAAAGACTTTGAACATTCTTTTATTCCTCCACTAACTTTGCAATTGCTAATTGAAAATGCGATTAAACACAATGTCGTTTCAAAAGAATATCCATTACATATTGTGATTGAAAAAATAGAAAAATTTCTTGTCGTTCAAAATAATATTCAACCAAAAAATGGCGTAGCTTATTCTTCTGGAATAGGTTTGAAAAACATCAGAAATAGATATGAATTATTAGGCGAGCAATCTATAGTCGTGGAAGAAAATGCAAAAACTTTTACGGTGAAATTACCGATTATAAATAAAAGAGCATGAACGTTTTAATCGTAGAAGACGAACAGTTGGCCGCGTTAAAACTTCAAAAGGCTTTAAACCAAATACAGCCTGAAATAGAAATACTATCAATTGAAGAAAGTGTATCAGGAGTTGTAAAATGGCTGGAGAATAATCCGGATCCTGACCTAATGTTTCTAGATATACAATTGGCAGATGGCGTATCTTTTGAGATTTTTAAAACGATAAAAAAACCAATACCAGTAATTTTTATTACTGCTTTTGATGAGTATACCTTACAAGCTTTTCGCTTGAACAGTATCGATTATATTCTAAAACCTTTCAATACGGAAGACATCAAAAGAGCATTGGAGAAATTTGATCAAGTTCAATCAAAAAGAAATTACAAGGAGAACTTGGAAGCCGTAATGCAATCAATGCAAGAGCGTTTCCAAAAGAATTATAAGTCCAGGTTTTTTGTTAAACAAAACAGTAATCTTCATTCCATTCCAACAGAAGAAGTCAGTCATTTTGAAAGCCAAGAAGGACTTGTTGTTTTGATCAATAACATGGAAAGGAAATTTGCCATTGATTACTCCTTAGAAGATCTTGAAAAGTGTCTTGACCCTGATCTGTTTTTTCGCGCCAACCGTCAGGTGCTTATTAATTTTTCGGCTATAAAAAGCATGAAGCCTTTCGGACAAAGTCGCATTCAGGTTCACTTAAAAAACAAAAGCATTGAACCTTTTTTGATAAGCAGAGCACGGACAAAAGATTTTAAAGATTGGCTCGACCGCTAAATGCGGACATTTACTTTATCTTCATTGCCTGCTTTATCGTTTTAAATCCTTCAGAAGTTTCTACCAAAAATAAAAATAAGCCTTTGCCAAAATTAGAAGTGTTTATGTCAATGCTTGGGATACTGGATTGGTCTTTATTATAAACCAGTTGTCCGATGCTGTTGTAAACTTTTACATTATGAATCATCACTTCTTCACTGCTGATTTTGATGAAATCATTGAAAGGGTTGGGAGCTAAAGTTAAGTCAATAGAATTGTCATAAAGATCTTTGGTTGAAGTTATAACAGGATGACTGTATTGACTGAAAAATTCCCATATTTTTTCAGAAGCATTGAAATCAAGACTGACTGCTCCAATATTGAAATTACCGTCTGGCCAAGTATGTCCGCCTCCCGTTATTTTGTAAAAAGCGACATTGGTTTCTGCACCACATTGGTAGTCCGTTCGTTCGGAAGTGGTTTGATCA
>CALIAG010000100.1 GCA_938041325.1 uncultured Saprospiraceae bacterium
GAACTCCCGAAAACCAAAAGAAACACGATTTTCGAAAACCGAAAGAATCACGAACTACCAAAAACCGAAAGACACACGCCCTACCGAAAACCGTTAAAAACCCGCACCGCCGGCCCACACAACCATATATTCTCAAACCCCTCCTCCCCTTTCGATTCAAAACGCACTTCCAAATCTCCGCCCTTCGCAGTTATTGCAATACTACGCGCACCCGGTTCTGGATTTTCCATATGATAACTCAAAGCAGCAGCTGTAACGCCAGTCCCGCAAGACAAAGTTTCGTCTTCGACTCCGCGCTCATAAGTAAGAACAGACAGACCCGCTTTTGTTTTTTCAACAAAATTCACATTGATCCCTTGCTCTTTGTATTTTTTAGAATAGCGTATAGCCTGACCGTTTTCTACTACATTGATATCATCCACATCTTCTACAAAAGCTACGTAGTGTGGCGAACCAGTATCCAAAACATAATGATCTTCTAACTTTTCTATCTGAGGTACATCTATCATTTTCAACTCTATCCAATCCGGTTTGATTATTCTTGCATCATGCGGACCGTCTACTGCTAAAAAATGACATTCGTTTTTTACAATCTTCAAAAAGTGCGCAAATGCGACCACGCATCTTCCTCCATTTCCACACATGGATCCTTCCTTCCCATCTGCATTAAAGTAAACCATTTCAAAATCATAGCCTTCTTTATTTTGCAAAAGAATAAGTCCATCTCCACCAATGCCAAAACGACGATCGCAAAGCTCGTGAATGAGCGCATGGTTGCTAGAATCAAAATGTCCGTCCCTGTTATCGATGATCACAAAATCATTTCCGGTGCCTTGGTATTTATAAAATTGATTTTCCATATAGAATTGGTTTAGACCACAAATTTACGTCGAACTTTGGAAAGCTCGTAGCAAATAAGACTTTATCCTACGGACATTTAAAACTTACATCGTAGGAAAAGAGAAAGCACCTAAGGTTCCTTCCGAAACTTTAGGTGCTTTTGATTGTAAATATTGCGTTTATAATTGTTATCTGACGATAGATATTTTTCTTGTTGAAGATTTTCCTGCCATTTCTATTTGTAAGAAATAAGTACCTTGAGCAATATGGCCTATTTCGAATTGCTGAATGGCTCCTGGTTTTTCAAAACTAACTTCCTCTATTTTTTTACCCAATACATTATACAGACTTATCGTTCCTTTTCCACGAAGTTGAGTATTGAGATCAATGTTGATAATGTCATTGGCAGGAGTCGGATAAATTTGGAATTCCGATGGTTGAAATAATTCTTCTGTAGGAGTAACGCCACCGAGTTCAATTGGGCCAACATAGCGTGCATCACACTCCGTATCCGTTATCGTGCAATAATAGACGCCTGCTGATAAATCATCCACATCCTCTGTGTTGGCTCCATTTGACCATTCAAAAGTGTAAGGAGGATATCCATCCATCACCCATAAATTAATGCTGCCATCTTCGGCAGTCATCGTTGAAGGTTGATCCCAAGTTGCTGAATAAGTCATTGGAGCAGGTAGAGTGGAATGATTCGAGTTAAAAATAGTTTCTGCAATTTTTAATTCTTGTCCTTCGTCATAAACTGCTTGTTGTGTAAGCGGATTATTCCCAAAAGATGCTTCTCCTCCTGTAGCAGTCAAAAAATTAAATTCCAGTTCCAATATTTTATTATCTGTAAATTCTAAATCTTCTTGATCAAAAGTCCCCGCCAGAATTCGAAGTTCGCCTGTTTCTGCATTGCTTTCGAAAGGTTCAGCAATAGCATTATTACCAACATTTGAACTAACATTGCTTAATTCCATTTCACTTGGATTCCACTTAATCGTAAACTGAATACCTTGTAATTCACTTGCATCCTCATTTACCATTACATCATATTTAATTCCATTGCTTGTTGCTGTTCCTATTAAGTCAACCTCAATCGATGGACCATTAGGAATCTCCGGAAGATGTTCATTTTCATAAGCTCCATTTCCTAAATGGACACCTATAAAATCTAAATCATTAAATCCTTGAGAAAGATTATTTAAAGTTATTGAACTAAAATCATAGGCTACTTGATCAGGTGCACTTTGCTCGGCATCAAACCTGGTTTGAAAAATCCAATCTCCAAGATTGCCTGTTCCTTCTATTCCACGAAGAAATTTAGCAAGAAAAACCAAATCAAATGTGGAAACGCCATTTGACAAGTTTAGATCAAAAGCATACTCACGCAAACCGCTTGGAAATTCGTTTATTCCCAAAATCAAATACCGCAGTTTTAAAAAATCAAGAATGGTCACATCTTTAGGCGCTGTTGAATTTGCTTTTTCTATACTCAATACATAATTTTCTCCTGCAGCTAAATCTTCAAATTCATAATATCCATTGACATCGGTTTGGATGGCCTCTTGATTGGTACATGAAATTATTGCATCGGCTATGGGGCGCCCATCATCGTATCGGGCAAAGCCAGAAATGGAATACTGTTGTGCACTTAAGGTAAACGAACAACAGAGCATAAATAGAAAGACAAATAATCTGTTTAAGGTAAAGTTTTCATTGTTCATGGCAAATTGATTTTGAAGTTGTAGGATCAGAACCATTTCGAAAGGAATAGGCAAGACCAAAACTTCGGTAAGTAAAATCGGGATGTTTTAAAAACGATCTAAGGAATGAAAAATCTAAGGATGGTTTTGAGTCGAAGTAGCACATTCATAGCTAGAAAAAGATATCCTTCGAATAATATCTCTTTTAAAAATAACAAATAAAATACTATTTCCAAATGCTAACAATAGATTTAACAGTTGGAATTGCAAAGAATTTAGAAAAGTAAATAAGGATCAAGACCTTTCTAACATTTTATTTTAACTTTCTATAATTGAACTAATTAAAAAACTTCATTCAGACTAAAGATCTATTGGGCAAATCTTTGTTGGGGTTCCCATGATACGTTTCCAATATCGGCATGTCCGGTACAATGCCATTATCCCGATTCACTTTTGCCCTCCAAAAGTACAAAGCCAGAAAAAATGCAATCACAAAAGCTGCAATAATGGATACCTTCCATCCCCAAATATTTCCAATATATTCCCCATCCCAGGGATCAAAATATTGTTCTTTTTCCTCTTTTGGTTTATCTGACATATGACAAGTTGTTCATTTTACCCAAAACTAAGGTATTTGATTTGAATCTGGGAAAACTATTCTCTAAAAATTTCCGTTAATAAAGGTGTAGAGCATCGGTCAATGCCATCATAAACCCTACTTTTTGTATTTCTCTTGAATTTTAAAACCTGTTTCTTTATTGATTGTAATACAGAAGTGGCTCGAAATCAGGATCAAAGTGTTCTGGCAAACAAATTGAGTATATAATAATATGTCCACAGTTTTTTGACAATATGAGTACATATGCTTAATTTGTTGAATTAATAAATATCCTATATATCGGGAGCATTCGTATAAATGAAAAATTAAAGCATGAAGAATTTCAGTCTTACCCTTCTCGCATCCTTTATCAGTGCCATTTTAGCAATAGCCGTTTATAGATACTTCGAGAAACCGCAAGAAGTGGTTATCCGGGAGACTGTTCCTGCTAGGTATACGAATTACACCGATGAATTGATGTCTGGGAATCAAGGACGACAATTCTTATCCTCCTCTCCTACTAATTTTACCACCGCTGCAAAAGCTGTTACCCCAGCCGTTGTGAATATCAAAGCTTCAACCAGCTCAGATTTTGATTTTTGGGGCAGTGGATATGGTGGATCTTCAGGATCAGGCGTTATTATTTCTCCAGAAGGATATATCATCACCAACAACCATGTAGTCGAAGACAGCAAATCTGTTGAAGTAACCTTAAATGATAAGAAAAAGTATGAAGCCAAATTGATCGGTATCGATGAAAATACAGATTTGGCTTTGTTGAAAATAGAAGGCGATAATTTGCCGCATCTTGCTTTTGGTAATTCGGATAGTATTTTGGTAGGGGAATGGGTACTCGCTGTAGGGAATCCGTTTAATTTAGAATCTACTGTTACTGCTGGAATCGTAAGTGCAAAAGGACGAAGTATTGATATCTTAGAAGGAGAATATAAAATTGAAAGCTTTATCCAAACGGATGCAGCTGTCAATCCAGGAAATAGTGGAGGTGCCCTTGTCAATACCAATGGAGAATTGGTTGGTATCAACACAGCTATCATTACTCGATCAGGACGTTATGAAGGTTATTCATTTGCCATCCCTTCTAACCTGGCCAAAAAAATAATCAGCGATCTAAAAGATTTCGGAATGGTCCAACGGGGAATCCTTGGGGTTGGAATTGATGAAGTAACTGATGAAACTGCAAAAGAATTAGGACTGAGTACCGTTGAAGGCGTTTTGATATCTCGAATTACCCCTAAAAGTGGTGCGGATGATGCAGGCCTATTAAAAGGAGATGTTATCATTAAAATCAACGGTTCCAAAACCTCTACGATACCTGCTTTGCAAGAACAAGTCGCAAGATTTCGCCCAGGGAATAAAGTCGAAGTGGAATACATCCGTTCTGGTAAGCGTAAAAAAGCAATGGTCACGCTTAAGAACAAAGGCAATACGACTACCTTAATTGGTGGACGTGATGAATCTTTTTTACGAGACCTTGGTTTCGAATTGAGGGATTTAAGCAGTACTGAAAAAAGAAAATTAGGAACAGATGGTGTAATGGTGGTCAGTGTTTATAGAGGAAGTAAGATTGAAAGAACCAATATGGATCCAGAGTTCATTATCACAAAAATCAACGATTCAAAAGTAGGCAGCATTGAAGAAGTCATTGAGACGATCAAAAAATCTGATGATAAGGTTATGTTGGAAGGGATTTACGAAAGTTATCCTGGAGAGTATTATTATGCTTTTCCTATCTAATATCTTTTTGCCGCGTTAAACGTTGTGCGACCACTCTGTGGTCGGAGACTAGACATTGATGATATCTGTTAACATAAGGTGACCACTCTGTGGTCATTTTCATTAATTCACAAATACATATTGATCAACATATGCCTCGACCGCTCTGCGCTCTTTTCACTATTCATGATCGAAGAGCGGTCTACTTATGTTAACCTTCCTTTGCATAAATTCATTTTGGCCGCAGCATGGTCTCACTCATTTTTTAATCAAAAAGTGGCATTAAGTAGTTCACAGAATTAAGCTATCTACTTAACAATAGCTTTCTTAAAGTTTCTCAGCAAAAGCGCTCAAAGCTTCTGTAAGTTTCACTTTCAGTTCTGTATCAAGTATTCCTTCCTCTTTAGAAAAATTTTGACCAAAAGAAGGCAAAGAAAAAGTGCCCGTGATATTCTTATTGGCTCGACCATATGCGGAATGCGCCAGTTCTAATACTCCTCTACCTCCCCGTGCTCCGGGAGAAGTCGCTAGCAATAACATTGGTTTACTCAACCAGACGTCTTGTTCTATTCTAGATACCCAATCGTAAATATTTTTGTACGCAGCGGAGTAAGCACTATTGTGTTCTGCAAACGAAATTATTATTCCATCAGCCTCGCGTATATGTTGCTTAAATTTCTTTGCAGCTTCTGGAATACCAAGATCCTGTTCTCTGTCGATGCTAAATATTGGCATTTCAAAATCGTTCAAATCCAATAAATTAACCGATGTATTTTCCAATTGTTGCGCTGCAAAATTTGCCAATTGTTTATTGATTGATTTTTTACTGCTACTCGCTCCTAGTGCTAATATTTTTTTTGCCATGATAAATAAAGTTAAGTTATTCTGTATAAATATAAGACAACTCAATAATACAATTGTTTCTTTTATAAGGATGCCTTTTGGTCTCAATTAAGATCATTTAGCCATTAATCAGAAATGGAGTCTTGTCAAAAGATAAACCCAATTTTAGCGTCATCTAAAGCTGTATCTTAAGGCTCCCTCCTACTCTTTAATAGCTTTGTGGCATAACCGATGTTCACACTTTTTTTTTGTAAATTTGCCCTCTAGAAAAACACCTATGTATGGCCAAAGAAAATATTGACTGGAATAAAAACGACGATGCGATGAAGTTGCTTTTGTCTAAGCTTCGACGAAAGTTGGATACCATCCATTTGGGAGGTGGGCAAAAGAAAATTGACAAACAGCATGCAAAGGGGAAAATGACGGCCAGAGAGCGGGTTTCTTACCTTATTGACAAAGGATCTTCCTTTTTAGAACTGGGCGAATTTGCGGGATACGAAATGTATGAAGAGCACGGAGGTTGCCCAGCAGCTGGAGTGATCGTTGGAATAGGCTATGTCAGTAAAAGACAATGTGTCATTGTAGCCAACGATGCAACTGTGAAAGCAGGAGCTTGGTTTCCTATCACAGGTAAGAAAAACTTACGGGCTCAAGAAATAGCCATGGAGAATCGCTTGCCGATTATATATTTGGTGGATAGCGCTGGAGTATATCTCCCTTTGCAAGATGAAATTTTTCCAGATAAAGAACACTTCGGAAGGATTTTTAGAAATAATGCCAAAATGTCTAGCATGGGTATTATCCAAATTTCTGCTATCATGGGAAGCTGCGTAGCTGGAGGAGCTTACCTTCCAATCATGTCAGATGAAGCTTTGATCGTAGAAAAAACAGGCTCTATATTTTTAGCTGGTCCGTATCTTGTCAAAGCAGCTATCGGAGAACAAGTGGATAAAGAGACCTTAGGCGGAGCGAGTACCCAAAGTGAAATCTCTGGTGTGACCGATTATAAAATGCCTGATGATCCAACTTGCTTGGATACCATAAGAGACCTGATGGATAAAATCGGCGCTTTTGATAAAGCAGGATTTGATCGGGCAGAACCGGTTGCTCCTAAAAAAGCATTAGATGATGTTTACGGAATATTCCCAGAACTTCCTACCAAGCCTTATGATACCAGAGAACTTTTAAAGTGTTTGGTGGATGATTCTAAAATAACGGAATACAAAAAAGGATATGGCAAAACCATTGTTTGTGCCTATGCAAGAATAGATGGTTGGTCCGTAGGAATTGTAGCCAATAACCGATTGGTGGTAAAAAATGCAAAAGGGGAAATGCAATTTGGAGGAGTGATCTATTCTGATTCTGCTGATAAAGCAACGCGGTTTATTTTAAACTGCAATCAAAAGAAAATTCCATTGGTTTTTCTGCATGATGTTACGGGCTTTATGGTTGGAAAAAGATCAGAGCACGGAGGCATCATAAAGGATGGGGCGAAAATGGTGAATGCCGTTTCAAACTCTACCGTTCCAAAATTCTCTATCGTAATGGGCAACTCATATGGTGCGGGCAATTACGCCATGTGTGGAAAAGCTTATGATCCAAGATTGATCGTAGCTTGGCCTACAGCCAAAATCGCTGTAATGGGCGGTTCGCAAGCAGCGAAGGTATTGACACAGATACAACTTTCCACCAGAAAAGCAAAAGGAGAAGAAGTAGATCCTAAACTAGAGACTGAACTTTTTGAAAAGACCAAACAAAAATACGACCAACAAACGTCTCCCTACTATGCTGCTGCAAGGCTTTGGGTAGATGCCATCATAGATCCTAAGCGTACCCGTGAAGTCATTTCCATGGGAATAGAAGCGGCCAATCATGCTCCAGTTGAAAAATTTAACGTAGGAGTCATTCAAACTTAGTATTTAGTACTTAGTATTGAGTATTTAGTACTTAGTATTGAGTATTGAGTATTGAGTATTGAGTACTTAGTATTAAGAAATAAAAGTAGGTAAAAATGAGCAAGCAAGAAAAATTCAAACTTTGGTTTAAACGAGTTGGTGTTGCTGGCTTTTTGTTTTTCCTGATAAAGGGATTGGTTTGGATTGGTATTTTTATGTGGGCGGGGAAGTGTGCGATGTAGGAAGGGCGGTTTTCGGTAGGGCGTG
>CALIAG010000101.1 GCA_938041325.1 uncultured Saprospiraceae bacterium
AGTGCTGATATTCACAAATATGGGTATGCAGCAAAAGGAGCTTCAGTAGTTTTGTACAAAAATGCGGAATTGCGCAAAGCACAATTCTATGTCTACACTTCTTGGGCAGGAGGAATTTACGGTTCTCCAACCATGACAGGAACGCGTCCGGGAGGAGCGATTGCTGCGGCTTGGGCTGCAATCAAATTCATAGGCATGGAAGGTTATTTAGCAAAAGCGAAAGAAACAATGGAGGTCACTTTGAAATTGCAAGAAGCGATTCAGCAAATTCCGGAATTAAAAATTCTGGGAAAACCGCATATGTCAATTTTTTCAATAGCTTCTGATGTGCTTGACATTTATGAAGTAGGCGATGAATTGGGGTTGATGAATTGGTCCATTGACCGTCAGCAATTGCCACCCACTTTGCATCTGACAATTACTCCAAATCATCAAAAAACAGCAGATGAGTTTATTGAAAACCTAAAGACGGCTGTTCAAAAAGCAAAGAAACCCAGTATGCATAAGTTGTCAAACCAATTGCAATTAGGAACAGTAAAAGGGTTAAAGAAAATACTTCCGCAAAACACCTTCGAAAAATTTCAAAACTTCGCGGCTAAGAAATCTGATGTCGGAGGCAAGCGATCTGCAGCCATGTATGGCATGATGGGGGAGTTGCAAGGATCTGGAAATTTAGATGATATGATTAAATCTTTCCTTGATAAATTGATGTCCAAATAAAAACAAGAAAGGTAAGCTAGACAACAAAGCTCAAATGATGCATCCCAGGAGCATAAGTTTTTGAAATTGCATCGATAATCTGTTGATAATGATTTTCACTTCTTAAGAAATCCATTTCATCCACATCAATCACTAAAATTGCCTGATTCTGTGCAGTTTTAAAATATTCAAAATAAGTATCCTGAATGTTTTGTAAATATTCAGGACTAATATCTTGCTCATAAGATCTGCCACGTTGTTTAATATTTTGGATCAAATTATCAACGGACCGATGTAGGTAAACGAGAAGGTCAGGTTTAGGGAAAGAGGTGTTTAGTATATTGAATAAGCGTTTGAACAAACGAAATTCCTCCGCAGACAAATTATTCCCAGCGAATAAAAGTGTTTTCAAAAAGAAATAATCTGAAATGATTAATTCTTTGAATAGATTGGTTTGGGAAAGATTTTCCTGAAGTTGTTTATGCCTTTCGGTCATGAAAAAAAGTTCAACTGGAAATCCGTAACGTTCTTGGTTTTCATAGAAAAAAGGAAGGAAAGGATTGTCTGCAAATTGTTCTAAAATGATTTTTGCGTCAAAAGTCTTTTCCATCATGTTACAGAGCGTGGTCTTGCCAGCGCCTATATTCCCTTCTATTGCTACAAATTGGTGAGGTATGTTTAATTCCATGATTTAACGTTCAATGGATCTAGTGTTTTCTCGTATAATTCAATAATAGTATGTTCAAAAACGGGGTGGACGTAGTCCGAGGCAATATCTAATAAAGGTTTTAAAACAAATTTCCTTTCATGCAAATGCGGATGTGGAATGATCAGATTTTCTTCATTGATGATTTGATTTTCGAAAAACAAAATATCAACATCAATAATTCTGGAATGCCACTTCTTTACTCTTTTGCGGCCCAGTTCATTCTCGATCCAAGCTATTGCTTTAAGCACTTCCTGAGGGGTTAAAGCAGTTTCAACTTTAAGCGCTTGGTTCAAAAAGTCTGGTTGATCTTTAACACCCCACGCCTCAGTGAGATAGATTTTAGACTCTTGGATTATCGGGCCTATTTTTTCTTCAATGAAGTGATTCGCTTGACTGAGATTTTGAAGCCGACTACCCAAGTTAGTTCCAGTATGTAAGTAAACCGTCGCCCGTCTTTTCATAGTTGTGCAAAGTTAAACTTTGAATAAAATATCCATGAATAATTCAGGTATTAATTATCCACATTTTGAAGTTCTTTCACTTAAAACTCAATTTGATCCATTAGAAATCAAACAGTACTTTCATGGAAATATGTTAAAATAGGAGCAAATGAATATGAAATAAACCAAACGGTTTGTTTTTTTAACTTTTATGAATTAGATTTATAAGGAAGTATTTGATAGAAATGAAAAAATCAGACAAGACTAGAGAGCTAATCGTCAGAAAAGCGGCTCATCTATTTAACAAGAATGGCTACCACGGAACCTCAATGGCAGACATCATGGAAGCCACAGGTCTGACGAAAGGTGGAATCTATGGTAATTTTAAGCAAGGCGGCGATTCTAAAAAAGGTGTGAAGCAAGAAATCGCTGTTGCTGCTTTTGAATATGCAGTAAGAGCGGTGCAAAAAGAGGTGGCGAAGAGGACCCATGTAATTGAAAATAGTATTGACAAGCTTAAGGCTGTAGTCTATTTTTATCGGGAACATATTTTTAAACCTACTGTTGAAGGCGGCTGCCCAATCATGAATACATCAATTGATGCCGACGATACAAATCCTGCGCTACGGGAAAAGGTAATTGAAGCCATCGATTATTGGCATCAAAGAATCATCTATACAGTTACCAAAGGAATTGAAGCAGGGGAGATTAAAAAAGGGGTAAATAAGAATGAATTTGCAACGCAGCTTATAGCAACACTTGAAGGTGGGATAATGATTGCGAGGTTAAAAAATAGCATAGAACCATTCAATGATACCAGTAGATTATTATTAAAAATGATCGATGAATTAAAAGTCTAATTTTTTTGCCTAATTTAAAACCGATCGGTCTTTTATTAATTTGAAGTATGAAAACAGAAAAGAAAAAAAAGAAAGGCATCCCTCTTTTAATGAGGATAATAAGGCTTGGCTTCCAAAGTCTTGGGCCTCTATTTCCGAAACGAGCTTCTAAAATAGCTTGGGAGCTATTTACTACACCTCGAAAAAGAGCTAAGCATACAGCATATGATGACTTGATGGCCAAGGCTCGTGTGTTTGACATCTTGTATTGCAACAAAATACTGAAAGCCTATGAATGGGGCAGTGGTGATAAAACTGTTTTATTGATTCACGGTTGGGAATCACGCGGCACTGCTTTGAGAAGTTTTGTTCCAGGTCTTGTAGAGAAAGGATACAAAGTAGTGGCCTTGGATGGCCCGGCTCATGGAAATTCAGAAGGCAAGCAAACCACATTGACGCATTATGCCGGAGCCATATCAGCTATAGCAACGCAATTGGGAGAATTGCATTCGATTATCGCTCATTCATTTGGCGGAGGAGCTACCGTTTTGGCAATGTCAAAACCGAATTCAGCTTTGCCTACAAAGAATTTAGTTTTGATAGCGATGCCTGCTATTATGGAAAGTGCTTTGGATCAATTCCTTGCAGCGATTGGTGCTTCAACAAATGTAATTGCTAATTTTAAAAGTTTAGCAACAAAGAAAATGAATGTTGATATAGAAGTTGGAAACTCTTATAAAAGCATTTCCAAAATTAAAACTGAATCTATATTATTGGTCCATGATGAAGAGGATCAAATCGTACCATATTCCGATTCTCTGAAGTTGAGTCAGTCTTATGATCATGTTGAACTTTTGACTTCGAAAGGGAATGGGCATTTTAAGTTGATCAAAAAAGAAGAGATCATCCAACCAATAATATCATTCATTGATCGGGATTTTAAAAACCATCTAAAACAACATACCAATGAAAGAAATCCAAGCGCCTTCGTCTAAAGACGAAATTAAGAAATCGCTCCAATCTGTTTATGCTGATTTGAGTGGCAAACTTCATCACCTACCTTTGGATCATTTTAATCTTAGGGTTGGAGGAAAGTGGTCTATTGCAGAACATTTACAACACCTCATCTTATCTTCGAAACCTATTGCCTCTGCATTAAAAGTTTCAAAATTTAAACTTTTAGCATTGGGTATTAATGTGAAAACGCCAAAGTCTTATGATGCTTTGTATCAAGTTTACATGGAAGTTTTGAAAGGTGGACAAACTGCTCCATCATCGTTTACACCAAGAGAGAAAGATATTGCGAACAAACAAGTTCTTATTGAAAACTGGGATATGATAGGTGAAAAATTAGTAAGCAGATTAGACGATTGGGGGGAAACTCAATTAAACCGTTTTCAATTGCCACACCCGGCAATAGGCAAATTGAGCATGCGTGAAATGATGTACTTTACTATTTTTCATACACAACATCACCACAAAGCTATTGAGAATATTTTATTTTTAAATGATATTGCTAAGGCCCCCAAGGTATAAAAATTACTTGCATTTATTGGAGTAATTCTTAATCAACTTGTCTCTAATCATTTGAATATTCATTTGTTTTAATTCAGGTTTTGCGTTAATATCAAAACCATGTTTTGCATAAAGATTATTTGGTGTTTTCTTCGTTAAGCGTATCATTGCCTCTAAAGCATTGTCGCAAACTCTGATCGGTCGTGGTGGTGCTGAATCTTTTTTGACTTCAACTAAATCGTTATCAGCAACCTTTATCTCACATTGTAAAAATGGACAAAGGAGTTGAGCCATTTCTTTATTGCCAGTTTTACCCAACATGATAGCAGCTGAACTCCAAGAAGTCAGCTCACTGATAGATAGGTCTTCTGGTTTTTCATAAATAATATCTTCGAAGCGGTAAATGATCAAATCAGACAGAATGGTAGGAATATTTTCATCTTTGATCCATTTAGACTGATGTAAATACAACAAGTCAATAATTATAAAGCTTTGTCCAAGATTGGATTTTTGGAACATACTGATGGTCGGTTCTAAGAAACGTTTATCCCATGTGTTGTTCGAAATAATCAAAGATTCGATCGTTTCAGAGTTTTGACTTTTAAGTTGGGTCAAAAAATATTGGATTAATTTAGAATCGTTTGGAAAATATTGATTGGTAAAATGAAGTAGAATATTTCTCCCTTGAAATTTATCCCGTATTTCTATCGCTCCAATTAACTCATCAATAGTTATTTGATTAGATACTGCAGGTTGGTATAAAAGAAGTTCCATTTTCTTATTGAGGTGAACATCATCTGTTGGCATTCTCATCAACATTCTGACTTCTTTTAATAATTTTTCATTGTCTCGATCATCGATTTTACTCCAGATGAATTTGATGTCTTTCTCTTCCCAAGTTATTTTAAAATTCTCTCTTCCTTTAAATTCGAAATCTGCAGAAATTTTCATACTCACTTCTAAGTCTTTGCTAGAAGCACCTAAAAAAGCAGAGCCGTAGACGCTTAATGGAATTGCGCATTTATTCGTTCCTTTATTTAAAACAGCTTCACTTAAGGGCAGTGGACTCAATGCATCTGAGAATAAATATGGATCGGTCGAATGGAAGGAAGATTGAGGTAAACTCATTTTATGATCTGCGTTGAGAATATGAAAATCTACTCTTAACGATGAAGCCAATAAGACCAAAGGTTCTTCATCATTATTTTCAATCTCAAAACTAATCCATTCCAAATCTGTAAAATCCGGAATAGAAATCATTTTTAAATTTAGAGTAACGTTATTTTCATTGCTCGATTTTAAAACGGACCAACGCTCTGCATCAGAAGCATTTAAATGGAAATTGGAGAGGAATAAGAATACTACAAGCAGGAAGGATTTATGAAAACGAGAAGTAATCATAATGTAAGTTTTTGGTTAAGCTTTCTCAGAAATCAATTGAACTTCTGATGATTGTTAATAAGGAGGGAAAAGAAGGGGGTTATTTTATTAAATAAAATGAAACAGAATCTCTTTGGCTAATTAATTCAGTTTCATGATTTTCATTGAGATAATCTTTGATCATTTTTTGGTACACCATTACTTTGTCTCCTTTCTGTAAATCATTGTGGTTTTTAAAACCGATCTTTTTGTTTTTACCTTCCAATTGATTCATATAAAATTTGAGATGTGCAGCGTAACCATGGTGCAGTAAAACTTGATCATCAATTTGAATTTTCCCTTTCAAAGCATCACGCAGAAGATAGCTTGTGTAATAATCACGGGCTTCATTTGAAAGTTCTTTCGGTTTATAAGTGTTGTTTAAAATATTTGTAAAAGGTTGAAGAAAAACAATAAACAAAAAGAAGTATGGAAGTAGCTTTACAAGCCAATCTTTATGCTCTGGATTGAGTTTTACATTTCGGAGTTTTAAGAAAATGGCATAGATGCCAAAGGCAGTTAAAATGGCAAAGAAAGGATAAAGAGGAGCGTCATACCATTTTAGTTTTGTTTTTGAAAATGAGATAACAAAGAAGAACCAAGAGGCATTTACTATGCAAAAAACAGACAATGATTTCCAAACCTTATCTTTTGAAAAAAGACTCACAATGATGCCTATTGGTAAAAATAAAACCCAAGGCCAAAATCTATATTCTAAGAAAAGTCTTGCATAAAATAAAAAACCTCCTGAATGATTTTCTGTGACTTGAAGGAATCTTCCACCTAACTCATTTTGCCAAACGGTTTCAATATATCCAGGATTATATTGTTCTCGTAAGAGGTAAAATCCTGGGACAAAAAGCAAGAACAATAGTAAGTTGGCAAGGAGATGCTTATTGAAAAGCAACTTTGGATCTTTTTTCTGTATCAGAAAATAAATCAAAAGAGCCGGAAGCATCATTAAGCCTGCTATTCCTTTTGTAAGACATGCACCAATTAATGACAAAGAACTTAGGTAGAAATATTTTTTATTTTTCGTATTTAAATAATCATAGAAAAAAAAGATCATTAGCGTATTAAAAAGACTCAGTAGTGCATCATAATCACCTGTCCGACTTACATGGAATCCTATGAATCCTTGAGCCGTAACAAAAATTAAAACGGTGATAAATCCAAACCAAAAATCCTTTAAATACCGTTGTCCAATTCTGAGGAGGAACATGCAAATCAAAAAAGTTGCAATGGCAGAAGGCAGACGAATCGCAATCTCGTTTTGACCAAATATTTTTAAGGCGATGGCTTGTAGCCATATTAACAAAGGAGGTTTCACACTCCACATGTCAGGTTGACCTTCAAAATAAGTGACGAGCCAATTGCCATTTTTTAGCATTTCAATCGCATTGGTGGCTTGCCTAGCTTCGTCCCAAATCCGTATGGGCAATACATCAAGATGACCGAATATCGGAAATGCAATGAGCAGTAAGAGGAAGAGGTATTTTAAGTTTTTTCGCAAATGAAGTTTTTTTCTATTGCGAAATTAACTAAATGTTTAAAGACTTAGAATTTAATTTTCCACTTACTTTCGTATTGGCCCTAAATATCGACTCGTAAAGATTTTAGAGTCCTATCTTCTCAAATATGCTGCTGAAGTTTATTCCTGTTGATTGATTTGACAATCTGATGAAATAAGTTCCAGGCGGCAAATCACTAACTTCTGGAATTTGAACTGTATTCAATCCTTTTTCAAATTCTACGTCTTGGTGAATTAAAGTTTGACCCAAGACATCATATACTTTATATTCGTAAACTCCTCTTTTATGTACATGTTTTATAGTAAGGTTCACAGAGTTTGCAACAGGATTTGGAAAAATGTTCACTTCCAATTGATCGATGTTAATTGCTCTAAGACTACTCAAGTCTTCTTTTCCTCCAAAGTCAACTTGTTTCAATCGGTAATAGCTTTTCCCAAATAAAGGGTTTTCATCAATCATCGAGTAGGTGAGTGGTTTGTCAGAATTGCCATGGCCCTCAATTTTAGCAATTGATTCGAAATTAATAGCATCGTCTGATCTTTGAATTTCAAAATAAGCATTGTTTCTTTCTGTAAGTGTTGTCCAATCCAAATCAACTTCACCTTTGCTATAAGTCGCATTGAAAGAAAGCAATTCTATTGGTAGAGGAGAAGTAAATGGACTTTCAAAAGCTCCTAAATCAATATCACCTTGTTGAAAACGTTGGAGGCAAGCGAGGTCTAGAGAAGTAGCTCCGCCTCCGATTCCAGCATTAATCGCTGGAGAAGAAGCTCCTAGTTGGTAGTCAGAAGAACCTTGATTCGCAAAACCCGGATCCAAAGATCCTGTAATGTCGAATATCATTCCAGCGCCGCATACTATCGCTGGGCCAGATCCGCTATAAAGAGCATTGCAATCAGCTTCGTCTACTAAAGAGTAAGAAATCGTAATCGTTCCGAAATTATTTCTAAAAATGTTTCCTTGAAAGGGAGCGCCCGTATTTCCCCAAAAAATAGAATTTGTAATAATTGGGTTAGCTTCTCCAGTTCCACCAGGATTATGAGCATTTGAATAAATAGCTCCTCCATTACCTGTTGCTGTGTTTCCAACAAAAGTGCAATTGTCAAATACTGAATTGCTCTTTCCGTTTTGACCAAGACAATAAACCGCACCTCCTGCAAAAGCAGAATTGTTGTCAAAAAGGCAATTGGTAAAAACGGGATTCGAATTTCCGCTTTGACCTAGATTGTAAACTGCACCAGCATAGCTCACCATACTTAGATTAGTGCTATTTGATGAGAATTTACAATTGGTAAAAGAAGGTGTTGCATTTCCTGTATTGCCATTATTATAAACTGCTCCTCCAGTATTTTCAGAATAGTTAGATTCAAAAGAACACTTATAAAAGGAAGGCATTCCAACTCCTCCAGAATTGCCATCGTTGTAAAATGCACCTCCTGCGCAATATGCTTCATTACCAACAAACCTACAGTTTTCGATTGTAGGGGAAGATAGTTTTCCTGCACCAGATGCATCATTGTACCAGCCACCACCATATCGTTGTCTCAATTGTCCATTGCATAAAGCACTTGCATTTCCTGCTGTGATTATAAAACCATCAACTATAGTAGAACCACTTACGGCAGAAGAATATATGACAGAATAAGAATTATCAGAAAGGGCATTGTTTTGGTTGAAGTCTCCGCTGAGATAAGTTTCAAAAAGATTAAAATCTCTATCAACAAGGTTTGACTCGTCTCCTTCAAAGCCACCATAGATAGCAACTCCATCTTTTAGTTCGAAGGATTTGTCCCGATCATTTTCTGCAATTGTTGATGGATAATAAATTCCTTGAGCTACCCAAATTTGATCCCCAAATACTGCATCTGCGATTGCATCTTGAAGGTCGGTATATCCATCTGTCCAACTTGAACCATTATTGCTTCCAGATGCTGAATCATCAACGTAGACCGTTTTAGCAAAGGCTATATTAGGTTGGACGAATAAGGTAAACAGCAAAGATATGTTCAGTAAAGATTTGAAACTCATCAAGTACGTTTTTTAGGTTCAGAAAATTGTAAGTGCAAGACCTGTAAGGGTCTTTTGATTCGTCTTATAAAAGGAGGAAAAGAAGAGGAAGTAATATTTAGTTGTAAGTAGGGGAGGAGATAAAAGTAAGGTAGTACAAAGGTACGACTTGTAAGGGTTTAAGGAATACCCTTAAACAAGTATTTTAAATATATAATTATTAACTAAAACGAGTGGTCTGAATAGAACTGGCTATGGTAAAATTATTTAATGTGTTATCACAATTTTTTCTGTTTTAAATTTTTGTCCGTCAGAAAGATTCATCAAATAAATACCTGCTTGAAATTCACTAATATCTATAGTGATTTCGGAATTGAAATCATCTGTAAAAAGAAGTCCACCAGTTGTGTCAAATAAACGCAATTGGAGGTCTTGAGAAGTACAATTATTATTTGTAACGGTCAAAGAATGAGAATTGACGAGTTGTTTAAATTGACAATCCAGTTCTAATACATTTGTAGTAAGAGCAAAGGCATCAGTTTGAAAAGTACCATGAAATAATTCAGCTAATTCAATTAAGGTAGCTAGCGTTGCTTTGATAACATTAGCCATAAAATCAAAGTCAATAGTACTAATATCATCTGAGGGATCGTGATAATGCGGGTTCCTAAAATTTGCACCGTCAGTTAACATCAATGCTGGAATACCTGCAGCCCAGAAAGGGGCGTGATCCGATCGGCCTAAATCGGGTGTAAAAGTAAGCCAATTGGAAGGAGCTGGGATCTCATAAGCAAGCAATTC
>CALIAG010000102.1 GCA_938041325.1 uncultured Saprospiraceae bacterium
TAATCTTTGCTTTTTCGATAAGCGAAATAGGCGGATAGGACGGAAAGTAAAAGTAAAAAAGCGATGAGTATGGCCAATAATGAAACTCGGCTACTATTTTCGTTTTTGACTTTTAGAAGTTGATTTTCCTTTTCGTTTTTAAGGAGTTGATATTTATATTCTGAATTGGAAAATTTCTCTTTTGTTCTAATCTGCATTAGACTATCTTTCCGTGCAAATAACCTCTTTTGAATTTTTATTGCCCGTTTATAATTTCCTGTTTCGTACTCAATATTATATAAAACTTTCAAAACATCTTCTAAGTAAATATTCACAGAATTTTGCTGGAGATACTTCAATGTTTTATTGGCCAATGCTCTCGCTTTGTCATATTTTTTTTCTTTCAAATAAACATCGCTTAAAACCCTCTGGCAAAATACTTTTCCAACTGCGTAATCTATTTTATTTGCGAGGACTAATGCTTTATTAGCAAACTCTTTTGCTCCTGGAATATCATTTTGATTTAACTTTACATCTGAAATCAAATAATGAACAGTGCAATATGAAATGGATTCTTCTTCTGGAAGCTTTAACGTGGTTTCAAATCTTTCAAGCGCTTCGTCCCATTTATTCTGCTTCATCAGAATGTAACCCACATTTAAATAACTATAATATTCGTAAGTTTTAAAGCCTTTCTCTCCAGATATTCTTAGACATTTCTCTAAATACTCCAATGCAAGTTCATATTCTTCTTCTTCGCGATATAACAAACCAATATTATTGAGTTGTCGCATGCTGCTTTTATGCATTCCTAAAGAAACATTTATGTTCAGTGCTTCATGATAACTTTCAATGGCTAAATCAAAACTACCTGAGTATTGATAATTCATACCTAACGTGTGATAGGCTTCAGCACTTAAGGTATCATCTCCTAATTCTTCTATTTGTAGTAAGGCATCTTTTAGGATCAACAAAGCAGTATCAACACTGCCTTTTTGTTGGTAAACTTGAGCGATACAAAGATTGGATTCGACTAATTTTTTAGGATTAAAATCAAGACTTAACTCTTGAGCAACCAACGCAGCTTTTAGAGATTCCTTGCTGTTTTTCCTCAGGTTGGTCTTAGCGATAACAAGTTGCTTGTTGATTTCAGTAAGTCGTTCTGTGTTGTTTAAAGGTGGATTGGCGTTATAACCTAGACCATAACTCGGAATAGTAAAGGTAAAAAGGAGTATCAGATAATATGATAAATTTTTGGTATGCAATGGCCTAATAAGTCCTCAATGATTTAATTGACCTTATTTTACGCCTAAATAGGGTATAGGTTGCAAGCTTTTACCGTATATGTATTGTTTATGTTGAGAACATCGATTTATGCCCCATTAATCTCTTCTAATATTCAAAAGACTAATGTTGCAATTGTCATGGCTTCCAACGGTTAGCACGAATTCCTGCTTCACCTTGGTGCCATTGGAATATGTTGCTGGTTTCCAAGCAGGCATATTGGAAACGACATTTACTAATAATTCATCTACTTTATCATCAGAAGAGGAATTGAATAAATGGGTGTCCATTATTTCGCCTTTTTCATCAACGGTGAATTTGACAGCAACCATATTGTATGGAGACTTTAAAAAATCGGGAATTGAAATTTTATCTATTGCATTTTCCTTAAGGTATTGCTTCATTTGAGGCAAACCCTTCACGTATTTTGCCTCATTATCAGGTTCCAAAAATAGTTTGAAATCAAGTTCTTTTGGAGGATTGTTTTTCAAATTATTCTCCGGTATATATTTTATTAAGACAGAAATTTCTTTTCCAGCATCAGCACTAAGAATGAAGTCCTTTTGCTCTTGGCTGATGAATTCATTTTTACCAACTACTTGTTTTTGGTCTCCATCATGCATCGCAAAAAACGCTACAGAAATGTATTCCCTAACCCAAGATGGTTTATAATGTTCATTGAGATCTACCAAGCTTGTGGCTTGTTTCAAATTTTCTTTGCTTATGGAATGAGAAGGATAAACCGTGTTCACTTCGTAGTCGAGTTGGCTGCTTAAGTTGCTTTGTGCAAATCCAAATATTGTAAGGTGAATCAGTAAGAGGGTGATGATGTTGCTTTTCATTTCAGAAATTTTTGAAAAAGGACTAGATTTTGGGTGTAAAAGAGCAATTGTTCTTCCTTAAAGATAAGTTATAAATCGGAATATTGCATATCAAATTTTGTTCGTTAACATTTAATTGACAACGGCCCGCTTAAACTGCGAAATTAGAAATGCTAACGGAAGCTCGATCAACAAACAAATAAGCCGTAGCATTCTTCAAAATGCTACGGCTTACAATTATTTAGAAAACGAGCTTGCGCTTATTTTTCAATGACTATTTTTTGAGTCCCCACCTTTTCATCTTTGGTAATTGCTTTTATGAAATACATACCGTTAGCAAGTTGTTCCGTATTTATTTTGATCTCTTGCTGATTCGACAGATGTTCTGAAATATTTTGTCCAGCTAAGTTGTAAATAAAAACTTTAGACAATTCGGTACTTGAGCTTATCGTAATCTCGTCTTGAGCAGGATTCGGAAAAGCTTTTAAAGCAATCGTTTCTAAATCATTTTCGAAGGTACTTACAGTTCCCATATTCATAGCATTAAATGTGGCAACCATGGTTTGAAAATTACCCGTTCCGTTTGGAAATCTACCAAAAGAAATATCTGTAGTTTGGTCAACATAACTCACTTCATCCACGATCGCAGTACCTGAACCATCTACTAAAAATATTGATTCAGCAGCAGCAGACAATTTGAAATTGGTATGTAAGCCTTCTTGCTCTTCGTCATTGTCCGCCCATATAATTAAGTAACTATCTGGTCCAATTGTAGTTCCTGAAGGAAAGGTCCATTGCGTTAAGTCGTCTGCATCATCAGACAAATGATATCCAAACAAATCAATTTCTACCGTACCATTATTGTACAATTCAATCCAATCATCAAACTCTCCATCTTGGTCTGCCTCAGTAGCATCATTCGAAGCCATGAATTCATTGATGACTAATTCTCCAACCATCGGTTCTGAAACGGTAGCGGTTATATTGTGAAACTCATGCTCCGCACGTTGCGGCGAGAATTTTCCAATATTGTCATTTTCAGCATAAATATAATATTGTGTCAAAGCGCTAGTGATTACAATATCAACACCATAAACGCCATCATTTGCAGCACCATCGTTATGTGTACCATCATCAAACATTTCAGTTCTTGTGAAAGGAGCTCCGACTTCAGAACGGTAACCAATGTACGCTGAATTCCCATTTGTGACTGCAGCAGTAATGCTAAGCGTTTGGTCAATAATAGGAGAAGAGTTTGACAACGCAATATCTGAAATAGAAGGTTCTGTTTGGGAGAAATCTGTCAAGCCCAAAAGATAATCATTTCTTCCATCCATCAAATTTGTAATGCCTGGTGTATTCCCTCCACCTGGACCAGGACCGCCGCCTATGTCTGAGGTTAAATTATTGGAGAAATCATTGTAAGTGAAAAACTTATTGACATCCGCTTGAACAGCTCCATCAATTAAGTTTTGAAAGCTTTGCCCTGTTGTGTAATAAGAATCATTGTCAAAGTTTTCAAGCAAAATTGTTTTGTAATGCGCCAGGTACATTCGCTTATACATGGGAACACTTAACAACTTTTGGATCAATGGAAAACTTGAATCATTTTCATGAAGCAAATGACTCATTTGTTGTTTTGCTGTAGTGCTTGTTAAGTTGCCAGAACCAGTATTTGAAAATTTTCCAAAGGATTCATTCAAGTCCCAAACGACTGGCAAAAAACGACCATAATCATCGCGATATAAATAATAATTTTGTGCAAAAGAACCGATGTAGCTATCCAGATTTACCAAAACATTGTCAAAGGCAATCATCCACAAAGCTCTGTCTACATCCAATATTTTTTCAACATCAGCAATATGATTCGATAAGGTATCGCAAAGGTCAATTAGTTCTTGCCAACCATTGTCGGATTTGATTTCGTAAGCAGCATAGTAATCCGTACTATCCTGGCCTAAATATTCTAGGTTAGGAAAATCGTTTGTGTTAGGACCTGCGCCCGCAGGAGGATTGCATTTAACGAAAGTATTCTTTTTTGAATAAAAACGGCTGTTTACAAATTTCTTAGAAATAGATTCGGAGTTGCTGTACAAGCCAATCAATGTCCCGTTGATATAGACATTTGCATAGTTGGATAATGGAGCGTCCATATACTGGCGCAAGACTTGGTAAGACAAGACCTCTCTTAGAAAAGAAGGATCTTTTGCGACATTGCTCAATTTGATGTCGGTATACGCTTCATACTGATGATCTTTATAAGTATCCAATTCTATATGCAAAGGATTTTTAACTTGATTTGGATTATAAGTACTGTTTCCTTTGTATTTCACACCTACACTGTCGAAAACTTCGCCATTGATGCTCACACTTAATGCTAAGATATAATCGCCACTGCTAGCATATTCATTGTCCAAAAGCTGGTCCCAATTGCTTTCTGCAAAAGTGATCTCGATTGTTTGGATGGAGTTTAAATCGTAAAATTCCTGTGCATTCACCGAAAGGGTTATTATAAACAGAAATAAGCAGGTAATATATTTTTTCATGTATAAAATTTTAAAGGTAGATGCGAATAAGTATTTCTTCAGCTAAAAGGTAAAGACAGCTTAGCAAAGAAAAGACCTACTTTTTTCTTAATGAAATTGTGAAAAACTTGTTTAAGATTTCTAAAGCTTGTTTGGTCATGACAGCTTGCATCAATTCTTACGAAAATCAAAGCCTATCTGTAGTGCTGCTAGTTTTAAACGGTTCTTTTTGAATCGTGCAAAATTAAAAAAAAAGGGGTAAACTCAACAGTCTACACCTTTTGATTGAAAAACTAAAAGGGATGAAGTCGTATTGGTGATTACAGACATTTTCGGAAGGCCAATAAAAAAGCTATTCATAGATGTTGAAGCAAATGTAGTGAATACTGTTCATTTAGACATACATGATCTACCAGTTGGATCATACACATTACGTGTAGTGGGAGAGAGAGCCACTAATATTTTTATAGTACAAGAATAAGTTAGCTATTACAGCTAGTTTAGTACATATAGTTTTTAAAAGAAGGGGCTGTTTCAACTTATGAGACAGCCTCTCTTTTATTTATTGCGGATAGCTTTTCTTAAACTTTTTTGAATTGAAAATTAATTAAGTAAAGATAAGCAGATCGATAACATCGGTGTTGTCTTTCTGTATTGATAATTCCGTTTTTAGATCCTTTTAAACCATTTATTTATACCAAAATTTAGAGGTCTTTACCTAAAAAGATACCCAATTATTTAGTGTACCTTCGATCAACATTTGAATTTCGTTGGTTTCTATGAATACGTCCTTGTACAAACTTGCAAAGTTGGAAAATGATTTTTCATTTACTAAGCGCATTTGTACTATGAGCAATGAATCCTTCCAGATAGAAGCAATCAAACCTTTTTCTGAAAGCCTTATTTGGCAACTTAATCGTGATTTTTATAACGATGAAGGCATAGCTGCTTGGAGTGATAATATTGTTCCGCATCACATGACCAGTAATTCTATGGTAGGGAAGACCTATGCAGAATTGATCATGGCCTTTTTAAGAGACTTGGGGAAAAGAGGCAAAACAACCGAAACTGTTTATATTCTTGAGCTAGGAGCAGGGCATGGCCGTTTGGCTTTTCATGTTTTAAAACATTTACAAAAATTAGTCAAATCCTTAGAAGTAGAAATTCCACCTTTCTGTTATGTGCTGAGTGATATTGTAGAAGAAAACCTTAATTTCTTTTTAGAGCATCCTCAATTTAAAACTTATTTTGATCAAGGAATTCTTGACGTTTCTTATTTTGATGGTTTAAAAAGCAAGGAGATTTATCTGCGATTTACCAAGACTAAAATCTGCAGGCAAGAATTAAATCAACCGATCCTCGCTATTGCGAACTACTTTTTTGATTCTCTACCAAATGATTTGTTTTTAATTAAAGACAAAGAAATTTCAGCTTGTTCCATTGAATTGAATTCCAAAGTTGATCCCAGTGGTATGAACTCATCGACCTTGATTAAAAACATAGACGTTACTTATCACAATGAAGTTTTAGAAAAGCCTTTTTATCAAGAAGAAATTCGAAATCAAATTCTAGAAGATTATAGAGATTTGGTTTCCAACACGTATCTATTTTTCCCAAAAGGTGGGATGACTTGTTTGACAAATTTGAAAGATTTTTCTAAGGAAGGATTGATGTTGTTGTCAATGGACAAAGGCTTTCACGAAATTACAGATCTTGAAAAGAAATTAGAACCGGATATTGTTGCGCATGGTAGTTTTTCAATTTGGGTCAATTACCATGCACTTGGTGCTCTTTGTGAAAAACAAGGAGGTAAAGCATTTTTTCCTTCGTACTCAACTTTTCACCTCGACATTGGTTGCCTTTTGTTTTTACAAGATAGTGAGACCTATGTTCAAACGGACAATGCTTTTCAAAGGGTTGTAAATGATTTTGGACCAGACGATTTTAATAGTATGAAAAAGATCGCTTACTTCAATATGTCAAGGTTGACTATTCAGGAACTCATTGCACTTATTCGATTGAGTGCATATGATTCTATCTTTTTTATTAAACTATTGCCTCGTTTTAAACAAGCTATGCAATCAATTTCTTTTAATCAAAGAAAAAGGATTGGGGAAACCTTGCATCAAGTTTGGGACATGTATTTCAATATCAGTGAAGAGTTGGACCTTGCCTATGAGATTGGAGGGATATTTTACGATTTAGGTTTTTATAAAGAGGCATTGGTCTATTTCGAAAACGCTGTAAATTCTTCTGGCCAAAAAGCAGATTTATATTATAACAAGGCGTTGTGCCATTATCAATTGCGGCAAGATGCTTTGTTTGTAAAAACGATGAACGAAGGAAAAACTGCATTCCCCGATAATGAAATGATAGC
>CALIAG010000103.1 GCA_938041325.1 uncultured Saprospiraceae bacterium
ACTATTCAAAACGGCTAATCAAAATGGATACGATTTCAGAATACTAAATTCTGTAATGAGCGTAAACCAAGACCAAAAGAAAATTTTGGCAGCAAAAATAAAAACTTATTTCAAGGAAGATCTTGCTGGAAAAACCATTGCCATCTGGGGATTGGCTTTCAAACCTAATACAGACGATATCAGAGAAGCTCCTGCACTTTACATCATAGAAGATTTGTTGGCAGCCGGAGCAAAAGTTCAAGCATTTGATCCAGAGGCTATGGAAAATGTAAGAGAGATTTTCGGAGATAAAATCACCTTAGTAGAAAATCAATATGATGCGTTAGAAGGAGCAGATGCTCTTGCCATCATTACAGAGTGGAGCGTTTTCAGAACTCCTGATTTTCCAAAAGTAAAATCAATGCTTTCAAGCAATGCCATTTTTGATGGAAGAAACCTTTATGACTTGAAGAAAATGAAAGAAGCTGGATTTCACTATGAAAGTATTGGACGCCTTCCTATTGGCACTCCAGTATATGTCAACAGCTAAAATTTAACAAACTACTCCTAGCGAGTATAGATAATATTTTAAAAAGCTCAGGTATTCTTACCTGGGCTTTTTATTTTTGTTCTAAATCTGACACCAATAAGACGGAGTATAAATTCCCTAACTTATTTTACAATCAAATCCCTATATTCACGTTATAAGTTTCAAAAGATGCCTAGAAGAAATCTTGTCCTATTCATTGCCCTACTTTTTGTCCTGTCCTGTGGTAAAAATCTAGAAAAAGTTGAAGTTACTGACCTATACGGTTATAAATCTACCTTTACTCGGAGTAAGGATGGCAATACCAAAGAAGGTTCCTACATCAAATACGATCCAAAAGGATTGAAGTATGAAGAAGCTTTTTACAAAAACGATACGTTACATGGTGAACGCAAACTCTTTTTCCAAAATGGAAAAGTAGAGACTTTAGAGACCTACTCCAAGGGACTATTTGACGGAGCTTATAAAGTGTATTATGAACAAGGTGCCTTACAGTTAGAGGGATTATATGCCAATAACATTGCTATCGGTAAATGGACTAAATATTACGAAAGCGGCCAAGTGATGGAAATTGTTGCGTTTTCTAAAAATGTTGAAAATGGCCCTTTTGAAGAATACTATGAAAATGGCAAATTGAAAGCCAAAGGAAATTATCTTGATGGAGATAATGAACATGGTGAGCTGCTGCTATATGATGAAAGTGGTGAATTAAAACGAAAAATGGATTGTGACAAAGGCAGATGTACTACGATGTGGATGTCCGAATCTGAAAAAGCAAAAGAAGCCGAAGACAATTGAGTAATTCGACGGAAATAAAATAATTAAATTTATTTTAGCCGTCCCTCTACAACTTCAAATAATAGAAGTTGTTTTAAAAACAAACTATTGATGCAAAGAATTTTTACCCTATCTCTCCTTTTGGTTTTGATCTTTTCTTTCAAAGGAGAAAGCCAGATTGGTGGAGAAAATATTTATGAGTTTTTAACCCTTTCTCAGTCTGCCAGAAACACAGCTTTAGGTGGAGCAGTAATTGCGGTGAAGGACGATGACCTTGCTCTTGCCTTCGCTAACCCAGCATTGCTTAACCCTTCCATGCATCAGCAAATCACTTTTAACCATAATCTTTTCCTTGCTGGAATTCAACATGGATATGTAGCTTATGGTCATCAAATTTCAAAATACAAACTTAGTGTTCATGGCGGTCTTCAATACATTAATTACGGTGACTTTAAAGCCACCGATGTATTTGGAAACATAAATGGAGAATTTAATGCATCAGAATATGCATTCACCTTTGGAGCAGGTTACGAAGTCTACGATAGAATGAGAGTCGGTGCAAATGTAAAATTAATAAGCTCGCAATTTGAAGCCTATAATTCAATTGGCATCTCTTCTGATATCGGGGCATACTATCAAGATACTACTGGACGTTTTTCTATGGCTTTGGTTTTTAGAAACGTCGGCTACCAACTCAGTACTTATACACCTGACAATCGAGAGAACCTACCTTTCGACCTGCAATTTTCTTTAGCACAAAAACTCAAACATTTGCCTTTTCGTTTTATGATAACAGCCCACAATCTTCAACGGTGGAATATCCGTTATGATGATCCGAATGCAGAACAAACGACCATTTTCACCGAGGACCCAATTGAAGAAAGCAAAGGAAGTATTTTTGTTGACAATTTATTTCGTCACCTAATCTTTGCAGGAGAGTTTCTATTTGGTAAAAATGAAAACCTGCGACTTAGGTTTTCTTATAACCATCTTAAAAGAAAAGAATTAAGTGTCACTAGTGCGCCTCGGAGTCTTGCAGGATTCGGCCTTGGCTTTGGACTAAAAATCAATCGTTTTAGAATTGAATATGGTCGAGGTGTTTATCATCTTGCCGGTGGCGCTAACCACTTTAGTATTTCAACCAATCTATCTGAATTTAAAAAGAAAGGCCGGTAACAGGTCTTTTTTTAGCTTGCCTTTTCCATTCTCTTGAGTAAAATACTAACCTCTTATAAGTTAGGTCCATCTTCCATTTCTAGAATTGCGTGAACCTATTCACCCTTTGGCAATACTGCTTCGACAATTGGCACATTCCTCTTATCTCATATTTTTTTCCTAAAAAAATAGACCCGTGCAACCCTTTCTGCAACATCCCCGTCTTATTAATAAATAAACAAATTTAAAAACAGATATTAATTAAAAATGATTGCACTTAGCTTTACCAATTTGGTCTTCATCACATACATGACCTACCTAGCTTTGGAAAAGAAGAGAATGATTCTGAAAAGCAGAAGCTTTTGGATGTTGATGTGCGGACTACAAGCGTCTATCTTTTTAACAAACCTTTACAATCCTATATGGTAAGAAATAATACAGTTTTCCTTTAAGATACATTTATACTCATCCTTTTCTTTGGTTGCGGTTTCTGATAAAACAGAAATCGCAATTTTTTTTCAGACAAGCTGGTAGGAAAAATTATTAAAAAACTTCTTTTTTAAAGTTTTGGGGAAACGTTAAGCTCCTACATTTTGGCCATCAGATACTGATTCTTTCAATTTCTCTAGAACCTTTTTAGCAACGGTCATATTCTTCACTCCGTCTTTTATCATAAGAAAATGTTTGACAGATTTCTTGAAAGACAAGCCTTGTGTTTGCCCTTTCGTAGCGACAAAACTGAGGATGTTTTGGAATAGTTTTGTTTCGTAAAATGTAGACTGAGGATTGCTTACAAAATAGCAACGCATCTTTCTTCCTTTCAAAATAACTCTTTCAAATCCCAAAGTTTTACAAACCCAACGCAAGCGCAAAGCATCAAACAATGTTTTCAATTCTTTTGGAATTTTACCAAAACGATCTAACATTTTTGCTCTAAATTTCTCTAGAGTTTCTTCATCACCAATGCTATCTAACTCCGTATAAAGTTTTAACCGCTCCTGAATATTATTGACATAATTATCAGGAATAAGCATTTCTATATCTGTCTCAATCTGAACATCCCGAACGTAAACCCGGTTTTTTACAGATTTATCATCCTTAAATAAATCTTTGAATTCGTTTTCTTTCAATTCTTGAATCGCTTCTTCTAGTATTTTTTGATAGGTCTCAAAACCGATATCAGAAATAAACCCACTCTGCTCCCCGCCCAATAAATTACCTGATCCTCTGATGTCTAAATCTCGCATCGCAATTTCAAAACCAGAACCTAAATCAGAATATTCTTCCAAAGTGGTTAAACGTTTTCTAGCTTCAGCAGTTAATACGGATAAAGGTGGACTAAATAAATAGCAATAGGCTTTTTTGTTGGATCGCCCTACCCTTCCTCTCAACTGGTGCAAATCACTCAAGCCGAATTGATTGGCGTTATTGATAATTATGGTATTGGCGTTTGCAATATCCAAACCAGTCTCAATTATATTGGTACAAACCAATACATCGTATTTCTTTTCTATAAAATCTAAAAGTGTTTTTTCTAATAGTTTCGATTCCAATTGACCATGTGCGGACGCAATTCTGACATCTGGACAAAGCCTTCTAATCATCGCAGTTATATCTGGAAGACTCTTTACTCTATTGTGTACAAAAAACACTTGCCCACCACGGTTGAATTCGTAGTAAATTGAATCTTTGATCAACTCATCGTTGAAAATTCGAACCTCGGTATGAATAGGTTGACGGTTAGGCGGCGGCGTGCGAATAATAGATAAATCACGTGCAGCCATCAAGGAAAATTGCAGCGTCCGAGGAATAGGGGTTGCTGTAAGAGTAAGCGTATCAACATTGATTTTTAAATTCCTCAATTTTTCCTTTGCCGCAACACCAAATTTCTGCTCTTCATCAATGATCAATAAACCCAGATCTTTAAATCCAATATCTTTGTTCAACAAACCATGCGTCCCAATTACGATATCAATTTTTCCTTCCTTCAATTTTTTGAAAACATCTTTTCTTTGAGCAGCAGTTCTAAAACGATTTATATAATCCACCGTCACGCCAAAGTCCTTAAGCCTTTGTGAAAATGTTTTATGGTGTTGGAGCGCTAGAATAGTTGTGGGCACTAATATGGCGACTTGCTTCCCTCCGATCACAGCTTTAAAAGCTGCTCGCATCGCTATCTCCGTTTTACCAAAGCCTACATCGCCACAGATCAATCGATCCATTGGATATGGCTTCATCATATCCTCCTTCGTTTCAATCGTTGCTTTCAGTTGATCTGGTGTGTCTTCATAAATAAAAGACGCTTCCAATTCATTTTGCATATAGCCATCTTCCGGAAAAGCATGTCCTTTTGATGCTTTTCTTTTTGCATATAGTTTTATTAACTCTTGTGCAATGTCCTTGACTTTCCGCTTGGTTCTGTTCTTTAATTTTTTCCAAGTATCAGAACCTAATTTACTTAGCTTCGGCGCTGTCCCTTCTCTTCCTACATACTTACTGATCTTATGAAGAGAGTTAATACTTACATATAAAATGTCATTGTTTTTATAAATTAATCTCACCGATTCCTGAACATGTCCATTGATGTCAATTTTTTCTAAACCACTGTAGCGGCCAACGCCGTGATCTATATGCGTTACGAAATCTCCTGGCAATAATTCTCTGAGTAATTTGAGATTTAGAGCGAGATCTTTTGTAAAACCTTTCCTCAGTTTGTATTTGTGAAAGCGTTCAAATATTTGGTGATCGGTATAGCAGGCAATTTTCAGTTGATGGTCAACAAAACCTTGATTGATTGCTTTATTTACAGGATGCATTTCAATCTTAGCATCCAAGTCTTCAAATATTGCATAGAACCTTTCTATCTGTCTAGTACTTTCCGTAAAAAGATAGTTGTCAATCTTTTTGTCGGTATTCTGTTGGAGGTTCTCGATTAATAATTTGAAATTTTTATTAAAACTTGGTTGAGGTTTCGAATCGTATTTTACGATTTCATCAGCAGTAAAATGATTGCTTTTCTTAAAAAGAATCAAGGGATTCGCAACGACATCTTCTAGGATTTGATTGGGTCGGATAAAGGCTCTTTCCCGAAACAATTCCGCTAAATCAATGTCATCGATTAAAGCGACTTTCTTTGCAAACTCTTCTGCTTTTTCAAAACAGATTTGGAGTTTATCTAAAAGAACTTGAAAGTCCTTAACCCAAATTGCAGTATTTTCAGACAAGACTCTGAACAAAGAAACCTTCTGATCCTGACTAAATTTGGTGTTGATATTTGGAATGATATTGATGCTTGCAATATTTCTTTTAGACAACTGACTGGTTGGATCAAACGTTCGTATGGTCTCTACTTCTTCATCAAAAAGTTCAATTCGGTATGGCCATTCATTACCAAAAGAGAAAATATCCACTATTCCTCCACGTATTGAAAACTGGCCTGGTTCGTAAACGAAATCCACTCGCTTGAATCCATATTCAACCAATTGCTCAATCAGGAAATCTACATCGAGATCCTGATTTACATTTACCTGAATTCTCTTTTCTTTTAATACTTCTGGGGAAACAACTTTCTCAAATAGCGCTTCCGGATAGGTCACGATGATTTCACCAATCGATTGACTGGAAGTGATCTTGTTAATTGTCTCTGTGCGTTGAAGGACATTCGTATTGTTCAAAGCCTCAAAATACATGGGCCTTTTGAATGAATCTGGAAAGAAATGAATTGTTTTCTTTTCGAATAAACTGGTTAGATTATTCTGAAAGTAAGCCGCTTCTTCTTTGTCAATTGCTACGAATAAATGATGTTGAGGGCTTTGAAGATAAGCTCCGGTCAGGACAAAGCTATCCTGCGCTCCTACCAAGCCATCCAATTGTAGCCGGGTGGGAGATTCCGAGCGAAGTGCTTTAACGATTTGCTGGGTCCTCGCATCCTCTCTGTACAGTTCCAGCAAGCGCTCTTTATTTTCCACGATGCAAATATAACTGCCTTCTTAGTTAATATCCATTTTGATATGGACTTTTTCTATAATTTATTTTATGCCGATTAGCAGTTTGACGGAATTATTTCAATTTTTTCATATAAACATTTTAAAATAAATCCCCCACTATTTTCCTACCAGTCAATTGTTTAGGAATTTATACCAAAACAGAAAAAGACAAAATAATTTTATTCCGTCCCGTTTTTAAACAAAGAATTGGCTATTCTGTTCATGAGAAAAGTTTGAAAAACGTAACTTAGCAGGATGTCGATAAACATACTAGAAATAAAAGCAAGGTGTGCTCAACCGGAAAAAATTATTGCTATTTTGGAAGAGAAAAAAGCAATCTTTAAAGGTGCTGATCACCAAATAGATACTTACTTTAATGCAAATGAAGGAAGACTAAAACTTCGGCAAGGAACTATCGAATGCAATTTGATTCAATACAACCGACCGGATCAAGCAGGGCCAAAACATTCCCAAGTAAGTTTGTACAAACCGAATGATGCGGAGAAGCTAAAAGTTGTTTTGACCCATAGCGTGGGAATTAAAGTAGTCGTTGACAAACAACGGTCTATTTATTTTGTTGATAATGTCAAAATCCATGTTGATGAGGTGAAAGGTTTGGGTTCGTTTTTAGAAATAGAAGCTATTGATGAGGACGGAAGCAGATCCTTATCAGAATTGAAAGATCAATGTGATTCCTTTATGGAATTATTTGATGTCAAAACGGAAGATTTGCTTGATGTATCCTACAGCGATTTGATCTTAGAAAAAGCATAATCTTAATAATTAAAATTAAACTGTTCGACTATTGAACGCATCCTATCCTTCTAAGGTTTTGCTTTTTGGTGAATACACCATTATTAAAGGTTCGCAAGCCTTGGCTAAACCATTGAGTAAATTTAATGGAACATGGAAAAATCCTGTACCCGATTCTTATCCAGCCTCGTATAAAAAAACGCTAAGGGAATTTGCTGAGTACCTCGATCTAAAGAAAGAAAACTCTGATTTCATCGCAATGAATCTGATTGGATTTAAAAATGATTTGAATAATGGATTGGGGTTTATTTCAACTATTCCAGTGGGCTTTGGTTTAGGAAGTTCTGGTGCTTTGTGTGCCGGAGTTTTCGACAAATATGTTGTTGATAAAAAGGGCATTTCATTGATTGATCTGAAACAACATTTTGCTTTGATGGAAAGTTTTTTCCATGGTTCAAGTTCCGGATTCGATCCTTTGGTTTGTTATTTAAATAAAATGGTATTCATAAAAAGCAAAACTGATTTTCAAACCTTAGAAAGCGTTTCTCCAATAAAAGATGGTCAATTCTTTTTACTAAATACGGGAATACCTCGCAAGACAGAACCTTTGGTCAAGTGGTTTATGGAGCAATGTAAGGATGATATTTTTGAACGCCGATGTGCGTCAGAGTTGGCAGAGTACCAAGAAGATGCAATCCATTTTTATCTCAATGGAAAAGAAAAAGCACTTTTAGAGTCCATGCACAATCTAAGTTATTTTCAATATAAATATCTTAAAAGGTTGATCCCTGAAATACTTAGACCAGCTTGGCTAGAAGGCCTGGAAAATAATCTGTATAAATTGAAGTTGTGTGGAGCCGGAGGCGGTGGTTTTTTAATCGGATATACTTTTGATTTTGAAAGTACTAAAAAAGCACTTTCCGATTGGCAACTGACTCGCTTCGAATAGTTGTTTTATTCTTTCTCACTCACTAAGACAAATGCTGGTGGAATGTTCAAAGTCACAAAATTCACATCGACATTTCCAAAAATCTTGCGGTACATTTTTCTGACCAATAAGCTATAATGAATTTGGATGTACTTGCCTCCTGTTTTGAGGTTATCGCGAGACTCTTCAACAATTTTGTAAGACAATTCATCTGGTAAGGCAACGAAAGGAATGGCAGAAATAATAAAATCTGCTTCTTTCAAATTGTTTTTCTTTAATACTTGTCCTAAGTTTTCAGCAGAATCTTCTACTACGATTAGACGATCATCATTGAACTCTCTTAGTAATTCACAAAAGGCAGAATTGACTTCAAAAGCAATTAATTTGCTGTTGGGATGCATTTTAGCTAGGATGTGCTTTGTAATCGCTCCATCTCCTGCTCCCAATTCTACAATGGTCTGAGCATTATCGAAATCGACATGACTGACCATTTCTTTACTGACGAATTTAGAAGTACGGGTAAGTGTACCTACCGTCTTTAAATTCTTGATTCCCTCCTTAAAAAATTCTATTGAAGTCATATTTTTCTCCTCTTTAGACGGCTAAGATGGCCTTTTTTTGTACCAAAACAAAACTATTTGCCCCTGCATGAACCACTTTTCGCTAGAACGGGCTTAAAACGGGATGAAATGATATATTATTGGAAAAGCGACGTAAAAACGTAGGTTTTATTCGGTGGCTTCAATAAAATTTAACAAATCGGGATACGCTGCAGCATAGATTTTGGTGTCATCACGTGTAGCTGGTACTCCGTTTATATAAGGGATCACAAAGGCTGAAGTGACCCCTTGTTTCTCCAATTCCCTCTTCAATTGAACTGCAGAATAATAAGTTTGAAACAAACCAAGTGTATATCTATAAACAGGGTTGGCTCCACTAGATTCAACTATTGGATTTGGATATCTGAAAAGGATCGGGCTATTGTACATTTGTTTAATCGCCGCTACCTGAACTTTGTAAGAAAGCCCTTTCACATCTTGCAAATAACTATCTGCCATCGAGCTTTTGACACTTTCTGGAATATCTTTCCTTTCCACTAAAGTCCGAATAGGAAGGCCAGCAGTATTATAAAATTCCAATTCAATTCTTCGATTTAATTTCTTTGCTGGGCTATTTATACCCGCTTCCGTTTTTAGTCGTGCTGCAGGATAATTCGAACCACATCCTCTTAGAAAAATACGATTGCCGATCACTCCATTATCAGATAAATATCCTGCAAGTTGTTCTGCTCTTTTGATAGAAAAATAGAGCCTAAAAGTTTCCGGATCCGCTTCATCAGAATGACTTGTTAATAAAAGTTTTATCTGAGGATATTCTTTCATTAACTTAACTACTCGATTTAATGTTTTTACATTGGAAGGAGTCAATACTTCATCTGATGCAGAATAATAAGCTGGTTCGAAAGAGTATTCAATAATCTCTTCTTCTGGAAAAACAGGAACATTAGTAGTACGTACAGTACCCTGACCGTTTGGTGTTTCCATTACTAAGCCGCCTTCTGTTTGTTTTCTTCTATGAGCAGGTACTTCTGTAAAGACTATTGGATTTGAAACACCTCTTTGCTCGTTCAACAATGCTTTAAAATAAGCCACATAGATATCTCTTTTACCAAGCCCTTCTTTTCTGGAACTTGAATAATAAGCTTTCAAACCATCTTTCGATAATCTGAAATAGGCGTCATCTCCTGCAGAATTGATAGGGATTGCTAGATTTTCAATCGGTGCCCATTTCATTTTGATGTCATCGTATTTCGATTTAAACACATCGTATCCTCCTATGCTTTTTGTACTGTTTGAACTAAAGTAAATTGTTCTCCCATCTTTTGCTAAAAAGGGACTTATTTCGTCATAAGCAGAATTAATTTCCGGACCTAGATTTTGAGGATTGCTCCATACACCATTGCTGAATGTAGTAATATATAAATCCAGTCCGCCATAACCACCATTTCTTATTCCAGAAAACACAAGGATAGTATCCTTAAAGAAGAAAGGGTAACTGTCTCCATTTTCCGGTCGCATTGGACTTACAAATTTCGAAGGAAAAGCATTTTGCGATTCTGTATTAAAAGTGTCTGTCATGATTTCACCTTTTGCCAAAGAATTGCCTTTGTAAAAAAACATAACTCCGCCTTCAGGGTTAAAATCCAAAATCACTTCATTCCTAGCAGTATTTAGTACAGCAGATAGAGGAGACGTTGCCGTCCATTCTCCATTGATAACGACTGAAGAATACATGTCAGAGCTATACTTACCATAGCGGTTATCTGTGATACCTTGATCATTGCGCAAACCACCAACGCTGCCAGGTCTTGAAGAAGAAAAATAAATTTTACTATCAAAATTAGGACTGATAATTGGAGCAAAATCATCTCCATAAGAATTGACCTTATCGCCAAGATTTTCAACGATTGCTAATTCATCTAGTGTTTTTACTTTTAAACCAGTAGCACATCTTCGGATTTTATCTTTTATGCCATTTCTCCGGATATCCCCTTCTTTGCTTTCTTTTAGATAAAGCTTATAGTATCGAACGGCATCTTTGAATTGAAGTTTTGCATGATAAGTTGCAGCCAAATGAAAGATGGCTTCTAAATCAGGGCTTTTGCTATTTGCAGTAACATAACGCAGGAAATTCTCTGCCTTTGCTAAATTATTAATGTGATAATGACAAATCCCTAGCTGTTTCCTAGCCTCAATATCATTGGGTTTGAGTTGGACATATTTCTGCAGATATTGGTAGGCTTCTTTATATTTCCCATTTTCAAAATATCCATCCGCTTCGACTTTAATACGACGACTTTGGTCTTGTCCAAATAAATTGAAACCAGTAATTGATAAAATTAAAATCAAAAGACACCCCTTCCAATTCATAATGCTGTTTTTTGTTGACAAAGATTTCAAAACGAAAACTTTTGTACTATTTTTTAAATACTTTGATTGGGGTCAAATGCTTCTAGATAATCTCCCACCTTACGCAAAAATGATCCTCCCAAAACTCCGTCTACAACGCGATGGTCATAAGACATTGATAAGAACATCATGTGTCTTACTGCGATCAAGTCCCCAAACTCTGTTTCTACTACTGCTGGTTTTTTACGGATTGCACCGGTCGCCATAATCGCTACCTGAGGTTGATTGATTATCGGAGTGCCCATTACGTTTCCAAATGTTCCAACATTAGTCAAAGTAAATGTTCCTCCTTGAATCTCGTCTGGTTTTAACGCATTATTACGAGCTCTTGTTGCCAAGTCATTTACCGCATAAGCCAATCCGGTAATATTGAGTTGGTTGGCACCTTTTATAACTGGGACAATTAAATTTCCAGAAGGCAAGGCCGTTGCCATTCCTATATTGATATCTTTTTTGACAATTATTTTTGAACCATCTACAGAAACATTGATCATTGGAAAGTCTCTAATCGCTTTTACAACGGCTTCTACAAACATTGGTGTAAAAGTTATTTTCTGACCATGTTCTTTTTGAAACTTAGCTTTTACCTTGTTTCTCCAATTGACCATATTAGTCACATCAACTTCAACAAAAGAAGTAACATGCGGAGAAGTCTTTTTGGAATTCACCATGTGATCGGCTATCAATTTTCTGATGCGATCCATTTCAATTATTTCTACTTCTCCTGAAACACTTTTTGCAGCTGGGGGAACAACAGATGGCTTAACCGTTGGGGCCGTTTTATTTTGTGGTGAAGCAACAGATACTGGAGTTCCATTTTGTCTCGATTTTAAATAAGACAACATATCTCTTTTTGTTACTCTTCCTTTAAGTCCGCTTCCTGGAATTCTATCTAACTCCTCCGTAGAAATATTTTCTTGTTTAGCTATGTTTTTTACCAATGGAGAATAGAATCTTCCTTCTCCAACTGAAACTGTTGCAGTTTGATCAGACGAAGAAACACTGGCCATTGCAACTTCTACTCTTTCTTCCACTTCTATAGTGGCTGATTTTTCTTTTTGGTTAGAAAGATTACCATTAGATTGAACTTGCTCATCCACACTAGGGCTTGCAAGAATTTCTTCTCCTTCCGTTGCGATGATTGCAATGACTTTTCCGATTTCAACAACATCTCCTTCTTCAAAAAGAACTTTTGCTAAAGTCCCTGCTACTGGCGATGGAATTTCAGAATCAACCTTATCTGTTGAAATTTCGAGAATAGTCTCATCTATGTCAATAGAATCACCCACTTTTTTCACCCAATTCTGAATGGTTGCTTCCATAATACTTTCGCCCATTTTAGGCATAATCAATTCTACTTGAGCCATATTGAAATTATTCTTTGGTTTTATTGAATAAAATAAGGTACCTGAAAAAGGATCGATTCATTAAAATGAGACCTTAAGAAATTATTCAGGATTTAACGGGTATAAAAAAAACATCTAAAACACCAACAAAATTACACCAATTCTAGCTGTAATAAAAATTTTCTGATCATATTAAGTGCTTGAATACCTGTATACTCTATGTTTCTTAAACGGTTTTTTGACAGTTGTAATTTTTGCGTAACAATACTATTTTTATCTCCAATAGCCATCCAAATTGTTCCCACTGGTTTTTCTTCTGTTCCTCCAGTCGGTCCAGCGATTCCTGATATTGAAATGGCCACATCGGTATTTAAGGTTTTCAAAGCCCCTTTAACCATTTCTCTTACGGTCTGCTCACTCACTGCTCCGTGATCAAGAAGGGTTTGTGGATTGACATTTAAAACACTTTCCTTAACGGCATTATCATATGCAATGATGCTTCCTTTGAAATAAGAAGAAGCTCCTGGAACCCTTGAAATTAGGTGTGCTAAATATCCCCCAGTACAACTTTCAGCCGTGGCTAAAGTTTTGTTTTTTTGCCTCAAAATATTACCTATAGCTTCTTCGAGTGCAATATCATCATAACCATAAATCAACTCTGGGATGATCAGCTTTATCTGTTCTACTTTTTCATCCACTAATTGTTTCAATTTTGCTTCGTCCTCTCCTCTGGCAGACAGTCTCAGTCTAACTTGACCTTTTCCCGGTAAATAAGCCAATTTTATTTCTGCTGGTAAAGTTTCTTCAATCTGCTCTATTCTTTTGGCTATTCTGGATTCCCCTTCACCAACCGTTTTAATGGTGCGGTGCACAATTGCTTCTCCTCCAAACTTAGCTTTGAGTTTTGATAATACTTCGTGTTCCATTAAGTATTTCATTTCATACGGAACACCTGGCATGGAGACGAAAACTTTACCATTTTCTTCGAACCACATGCCTGGAGCTGTGCCCATTTTATTGTGAAGAAGAGTTACATTATTTGGCATATAACATTGCTCACGATGTGCTTCAACAGGCTTCTTACCCCATCTTTCGAAAAGACGTTGAATTCGGTTGTAAGTCGCTTCATCAAAATACATTTCAACCCCAAAAAACTCAGCAATTGTCTTTTTTGTAATGTCATCCTTTGTCGGCCCTAATCCCCCAGTAATAAGAATTATATCTACTTCCTCGCTTGCTTTAGTCAATGCTTGCAATATTGCCTGCTTATCATCGCTTATGGAAAGAATTTCTTTCACCCCAAAGCCTTTGGCATTGAGTTGTTTAGCCATCCATGCGGAATTTGTATCCACAATTTGTCCTATTAAAATTTCATCTCCTATTGTAATAATTTGTACATTCATGCTTTGATTTTCCTACAAAGTTAACTTAAAGAATCATTTCATTGATAACACTCCTATGTGTTTGGTTTTTATTGCCATCTATAAGTTTTGCTAAAGAGAGATAACAACAATTAAGGCAGTTTTAATTTAATAATTTCTACTTATTTGAGCGAATTGGCAACAAGGGCTTAATAAGGTAGTCTTATGCGTTTTGCAAAGTGGTACTCCTTTTGCATTAGTACCCTTGACCCCCATTTAATCAAAAAGAAAAAGATGATTCCTACACAAAAAATTAAGACGAAAGTTGAGGAAGTGGTAGAGACTATTTATTGGGAAGGCGGTACTCCAGGAAAAGAAACTTGCTGGATGGAACCCTCCAATTGGTCTGGTGGAAAGGTTCCAGGCTTACTCTCTTCCGTACATGTTGGCGTAAAAACATTTGCCCCAATAATTGAAAATGGCGAATTCAGAGTTTCCTCTATAGAAGTTGATTCAAAAGCAGTCCTCACAATCAAAGAAGGTGGTTTTTTGAAAATCAATGGAATGATGGATTTTTCAAATGGAATAAAGTTGAAAGGAACTTTAATCAATTATGGTAAAATTCAAATTATAGCTTCTGCCTTAGCTTATATCCTTATTGATAAGGATGGCTTATTTCACAACTTTGGTATTTTTGGTACAGACCGAAGTAAAAGGGATTCCATTTTTATCGTGAGAGGAGGAAAACTAAAGGAAGAAGGAACTTATAAAGTCATATAAGCAACTAAGCTATCAAACCGATTTTCTAGTTTGATTTCAAAAATTTAATTTCTTGTATAGAAAATGCTTCTTCACCATTCAGGTGATTGAGTATTAACTTCCCAGAGGGATCAATTCCAATTATTCTACCGCTAATAATCTCTTCGTTGTCCATTCTTTGATACAAATGATCTTCCATAAACCGATATAGGTTACTTTGGTAATCTGCTTTCAACTTCTTCAAATCACCCGCTTTTAGTTGTAGATACCTTTTTTCTACCGATCGAAATAAATCCAATTTCACTTTTTCCAAATCGAGCAGTTTCCCACTCAAATGAGCTAGAGACGTAGGATTTGGCAAATCACTCGGAAATTCAACTTGATTGATATTTAAACCCAATCCAAAAACAGAACTTGTTATTTGAGCATTGCTCAAGTGGTTTTGAATCAAAATACCGCCAATCTTTCGATCACCAACATAAATATCATTTGACCATTTTACTTTAACGGATTCATCTGTATAAATCGACACCAAATCCCGCACTCCAAGAGAAAGTGCCATATTTAAGAAAAACTGTTGCTTGGGTGCTAGAAAGTGAGGATAGAAAACAATACTTAGTGTAATATTCGAATTGGACTCAGAAATCCACTTATTTCTTCCCTGCCCTCTGCCACTGGTTTGATTATTGGTATTTATAACTGTACCCTCAGCCGGACGGCTATTGGAAAGCAATTTTAGGGCATACGCATTGGTAGAGTCAACTTTGTTAAGGTTATGCAGAACTTTTCCTACAAAAAGCGCGTTTTCAATAGTATTCAAGAGTACAGATTTTAGTATTTTTACATATTTAGTAAATCCCAAATAACGAAATCCTCCTGCCCTTTTCACATTCTTACTTATCCTATTGATAATCAATAACTTAAGATAGAGAAAACGCCGGATAATTTAGGAAAAACAACTATTCGTTCATCTTTTCCAAAAACTGGAAAAGATAAATTGTAGCCTAAATTTGCATAAAAGTAAATTTTAATAAGTACTAAAGTTGAAATTTGCAATAAAATTGGGAATTTTCCCAAGATAAAAAAATAATAAATTCACAATTTGAATTCACAGAATCAAGCTCAATTCAAAGAACTTTCAGAAGAGGAATTAAACGATTTTATCGTAGAATGTATTGAGGACATAAAAGGAAAAAAAATTATAAAACTTGATTTACGAGAATTAGAAGAGCGGCCTACGAACTTTTTTATCGTTTGTGAGGGAGATTCTACTACACAGGTTAAAGCAATAGCAGACAATATTAACCGAAGATTGAAAACTGAAATGGGAGAAAGACCTTTTCATTTTGAAGGTCAGCAAGGTTCTCGATGGGTTTTATTGGATTATTCTACTACAGTTGTACATGTATTTTATAACGAAACCAGAGCATTTTACTCCCTAGAAGACCTTTGGGGTGATGCAGTTTCTACAGAGTATGACAGTTTGTAGTATTGGTTTAGTGTAAAATAATTGCATTTCTGTCGATAAAAACAAACGAAATCGCTGCTAATGCGTTCATATAAAAGTAATCATTAGGTACACTGTACCTGCAATCATAATAAAGGACATTAATGGAAGATCGAAATAAAAAAGATAACAACAATAACCGTTTTAATTCCTACTGGATTTACGGGCTGTTGGCTTTATTTCTTCTTGCACTCAATTTCTACAGCTTTACCAATTCGGGGAACGATCCTATCAGTTGGGATAGGTTTGAAGAAATGGCAGTTGACGGAGATGTAGACCGCTTGGAAGTTATTAATCAAAAGTATGCACATGTATACCTTACGAAAGAAGCCAGTGGCAAAGAAAAGTACAATGACGCTGCAAAAAGTAACTTCAGTGCAGTACAACCTCATTACAATTTCAATATAGGTACACCCGAATATTTCAATTCGAAAATCTCTAAAATCAATGAGACTTTAGATGATATGGGAGAACCTAGAATTGATCCAAAATTTGAGGAAAAACAAAATTGGTTGGCACCAATTTTAGGTTGGGTTTTGCCGATAGCAATTATCGTTTTGATTTGGGTATTCATTATGCGTAGAGTTAGTGGCGCTGGTGGAGGACCAGGTGCTCAGATTTTTAATATTGGAAAATCAAAGGCTACCCTTTTTGATCAAAACGCTAAAGTAAACGTCACTTTCCAAGACGTAGCTGGCCTTGATGAGGCGAAGGAAGAGGTAATGGAGGTAGTGGATTTCTTGAAAAATCCTAAAAAATATACGGCCCTTGGAGGAAAGATACCAAAAGGAGTTCTACTTGTAGGCCCTCCTGGTACCGGTAAAACCTTATTGGCAAAAGCCGTTGCGGGTGAAGCTGGTGTTCCGTTTTTCTCTATCTCCGGATCTGATTTCGTGGAGATGTTTGTAGGAGTTGGAGCATCGAGAGTAAGAGACTTGTTTAAACAAGCAAGAGAAAAAGCACCTTGTATCGTATTCATTGATGAGATTGATGCAATTGGACGTGCAAGAGGCAAAGGCCAAATGCAAGGTGGAAATGATGAAAGAGAAAATACATTGAACCAACTTTTGGTAGAAATGGATGGTTTCAGCACTGACAAAGGAGTAATCTTGATGGCAGCAACCAACCGACCAGATGTATTGGATCCTGCTTTACTGAGACCAGGTCGTTTTGACAGACAGATCGGTATTGATCGTCCAGACTTAGTTGGAAGAGAAGCTATTTTCAATGTACACTTGAAAAATATCAAGTACGGTCCAGATGTAATGGCTAATATTTTAGCAGAAATGACTCCTGGATTCGCCGGAGCAGAAATCGCAAATATCTGTAACGAAGCCGCTTTGATCGCAGCTAGAAGGAATAAGAAAGCCATTGACATGGATGACTTCAACTATGCATTGGATAGAGTCATCGGAGGTCTTGAAAAGAAAAATAAAATAATCTCTCCAGCAGAAAAAGAGATCATTGCTTATCATGAAGCCGGTCACGCTATTTGCGGATGGTTTTTGGAGCATGCTTCTCCTTTGGTTAAAGTAACGATCGTACCGAGAGGTATCGGTACACTGGGTTATGCTCAATATTTACCAAAAGAAGAATACATTACACGGACTGAGCAGTTGCTTGATAGAATGTGTATGACTTTCGGTGGACGTGCTGCCGAGATCAATAAATTTGGAAAAATATCTACAGGAGCTCAAAGTGATTTGGATCAAGTAACCAAAATGGCTTACAGTATGGTTACTGTTTTCGGTATGAATCCGAAAGTTGGACAAGTTTCTTTTTACGGAATGCAACAGAATCAATTCGAAAAACCGTATTCCGATAATACAGCGAGTTTGATAGATCAAGAAGTTCGGATATTGGTTGAATCGCAATATAAGAGAGCACAAGATTTATTGAAAGAAAAGAGTGCAGAGTTAGAACTCTTGGGTCAGGCTTTATTAGAAAATGAAGTTTTGTTGAAGTCAGATGTAGAGCGACTAATTGGAGAAAGACCAGTAGATGTGCAAGACAGAAAAATAGCGAGTAACGGAAAAGCTCCGGAGCAACCAAGCACTGAAGAAATTTCTGAATAACATTTAGTTATCATCATACAAGAAAAGGCTGTTCCATTTAATGGTGCAGCCTTTTCTTATTTTCATCAATAAACGTGAATATCTTATCTTACTAATGGCATTTTTAAAAGGAATACAACCCATAATCCCGGTTAGCGACTTAGAGAAAAGTGCAATTTTTTTCAAAAATGTTTTGGGCTTTGAAATAGATTCGAGCGCAAGTGGTTTTGTTAGAGTAAAGAGAGATATGGCAGTGATCACTTTAGTAATTGCTGGTGATAATGTCGGTCAAATGTCTTGCTATATTACTGTTGAAAATATCGAAGAATATCATAAAGAACTGGAGACCAATTTAAAGCAATTGCCAGAAGGCAGATACCGGCCTTTATTCTCTCAACCTTACGGGATGAAAGAATTTCATGTGATAGATCTGGACAATCTGCTGATTTTTTTTGGTGAAAAGATTGCAAAATAAAACCTACAACTAAATACATTCTTTAATGAAAAGTGGGTAGCCTCGACATCGAGACTACCCACTTTTTTATTTTGAATCTAAAAGATTTCTTAATCTATACTTCTTCGCCAGTTCTGATAAGAAGTTGGAAACCATTTCCATGAATATTTACAATTTCAATGTTAG
>CALIAG010000104.1 GCA_938041325.1 uncultured Saprospiraceae bacterium
AAGATGCTGCTGGAAATCACTTTATTTTGAAAACAACTAAAGTTGAAGAAACTACAACCAACAACTTGGATTACTACGAATTCACAGTTAAGCAAGCTTTAAACTAGATAAGACTTAAGGTTAATTTTATTAACTGAAAAGTATAGTACAAACCTCGATTGGATTCGTCCAGTCGGGGTTTGTTCATTTTAGCTAGTGATAAACTGACCCCAAGCTTTTTTTCCTAATTGTTCTGTTAACTCCTCAACGTAATAACTGCCCGCAGCTGGATCCATTACTCTTTCAAAGTAGCTTTCCATTGACAAGAGATGTTGGATATTCCGAGCGGTACGCTTTGAGAAATCTATATTTTCTTCGCTGTGATCCGAAGGACTAATGGTCAAGCAATCTGCTCCACCAATGACTGCAGCCATGGCTTGTGTGGTCGATTGAATCTTGATGGTATTGGGATCATCCGCCAAATCTACTTCCGCAGCATAAGCATCGATTTTTAGTTCTTCTAGTTTTAAACCGTTTGCTTTAAGCAGATTATACCACATTACTTTCAAAGCCCGAATCTTTGCGATTTCTACAAAAAAATCATTTCCAATTTTTATGGAAACTCTAAGTTTTGAATACAAGCCTGAAAATAAGCTGGCTAATTCCAAGCAATCATTGAGTTGATTGAGAATCGCACTCAATTCATTTGTCTTATTTGCTACCTTCTGATAACTTTTTTCTCCATCAATCAAACCCAGATCAAACAGCGGAAAGTGACTTTGAATCGCTGATATCAATTCTTTTTTTTCTGCTAAAGACAAATTAGGATCTATTTCAAAACATCCTTTCAATTCTTCACATTCAATTTGATTCGAAACCCAATAAGCATGCAATTCTTGTATAAATGCTGCCGCTTCCCAAGCGCTCATTTCCAACTTTAGTTTCAAATAAACATAAGAAGGAACCAAGCCTTTGAATAACTTCGCAAAGTCTTTTTCTTTTAATTTCTGAGTTAGAATAAGCCTCGGAGCATTTACTCCATTTTCCAATGCATTAATCAACTGCTTATTCGTGTTTATGAAGCTTTTTACCTCAAAATCTTCCCCGACTTTCCACTCATTCTTTTGTTTTTCCCCTAAGATAGCTGCCTTTTGTTCACTGGAATCTTCCGATGTATAAAAAGGTTTGATGGTAATATCATCCTCCAACTTCCAATTCAATTCCTCAATCAAACGGCCTTTTAAATCAGCTTCTACCTTCTTCAACCACTCTTCTTTTTTAATTCCTTGAAAATCTTCGAAAATCTTCTCCATGCTCTGTTTTTTTCTTTAATCGCTAGAATTTTGGACCGTCCTTTAAAATAAGGAATAAAATCAAATTCAGTTAGACTGTAAAACTGTTAAATTTGAGTGAACTTTTTACAAGTAAAAACGTTATATTTGCAATATAAAAAAAATCTAATTAGATTTAATCTAAATAAACTTAAGCAGAAGACAATGAAGCAAAGGTTAATATATCTAGACAATAATTCCACTACCCCTTGTGATCCGAGAGTAGTTGACGCTATGGTTCCATTTTTTTACGAAAACCATGGAAATGCAGCAAGTAGAAATCATCCATTTGGTTGGAAAGCAGAAGAGGCAGTTGATTATGCGCGCGAGCAAGTAGCCAACTTGATAAATGTTGACTCAAAGGAGATCATCTTTACATCAGGTGCTACGGAATCTGATAACCTTGCAATCAAAGGGGTTTTTGAAATGTATAAGCGGAAAGGGAATCACATTATTACTCTTACGACTGAACATAAAGCCGTTTTGGATACTTGTAAGAAGATTGAAAAATCAGGTGGTGAAGTCACTTATCTAGATGTTGACCGAGAAGGAAGAGTGAATTTGAAGGAATTAGAAGCTGCAATAAAAGATACAACCATATTGGTTTCGATCATGTGGGCAAATAATGAAACTGGTACTATCCAGGACATGAAAGCAATCGGAGACATCTGTGCAAAACATGGAGTTCTTTTAATGAGTGATGCGACTCAGGCTGTAGGTAAAATACCTGTAGATCCTAAAGCAGTAGGCATTCACTTGATGGCTTTTACTGGACACAAAATGTATGGACCAAAAGGAGTAGGTGCTCTTTTTGTAAATCGTAAAAATCCAAGAGTTAAGGTTACGGCTCAGATGGATGGTGGTGGACACGAAAGAGGAATGAGATCAGGAACTTTAAACGTACCTGGAATTGTTGGTTTTGGTAAAGCTGCTGAAATCTGTGCTAATGAAATGCAACAAGATGCAGATAGATTGAGCAAATTAAGAGACAAGTTAGAAACGACCTTGATGGGAGCAATGGAAGAAGTTTACATCAATGGTAGCAAAGAACATAGAATGCCACACGTTACTAATCTTTCTTTCAAACATGTAGAAGGAGAAGGATTAATGATGACATTCAACCAAAATCTTGCTGTGTCTTCTGGATCAGCTTGTACTTCTGCTTCATTAGAACCATCTTATGTATTGATGGCTCTTGGATTAGGAGATGAATTGGCGCACTCTTCTATTCGATTTAGCTTAGGTAGATTTACCACCGAAGAAGAAATCGATTTTACAATCGAAGCAATGCAGAAAGGAGTAAACCACATGCGGGAATTGAGTCCGATCTGGGAAATGTACAAGGAAGGAATAGACATCGACTCTATTGAATGGTCTGCACACTAAACAAATTTGAAACTATTTATTTAAAAATAAAATATTTAAGATATGGCTTATTCTGAAAAACTTTTAGAACACTTCAAGCACCCAAAAAATGTTGGGACATTGAACAAAGACGACAAGAATGTCGGTACTGGTCTTGTTGGCGCTCCTGAATGTGGAGATGTAATGAGATTACAAATCCAAGTTGACGACGATGGAAAAATTCAAGATGCAAAGTTCAAAACTTTTGGTTGCGGATCTGCAATTGCAAGTTCTTCTTTAGCAACTGAATGGCTTAAAGGCAAAAGCATTGATGAAGCATTAACGATTGACAACATGGCTATCGTTGAAGAATTGGCTTTACCTCCAGTAAAAATACACTGTTCTGTATTGGCTGAAGATGCAATCAAAGGTGCAATCAAAGACTACCAAGTCAAAAATGGTTTGGAAGTAACGGTAACTGAATCTGCTCACTAAAAAGAATTCAATATGTTATTTGTAGGAGAAAGTGCAAAAACTAAAATAGAAGAACTCAAACAAGGCGAAAGCATTGGTGAAGATTTTTTCATCAGGGTGAGTGTAGTAAGTGGAGGTTGTTCTGGATTGTCCTATAAAATGGATTTTGATGATGAAGATCAACCCAATGATCAAGTCTTTGAAGACAATGGTGTGAAAGTAGTTACTGACTTAAAAAGTTTTTTATACTTATGTAACACTACCCTAGAGTTTTCAGGTGGGCTGGATGGTAAAGGGTTTTATTTCAGTAATCCCAATGCCGCTAGAGAATGTGGTTGTGGTGAAAGCTTCGCAGTTTAAGCAAAAAATAAAATAGTAATAATGAGAAACCCATCTGTTGAAAAACGGATGGGTTTTCTTTTTTATATCACTTTAAAAAGAGAAGTATTGCTCTTTTTCGAAAACCAATTCAATTAAAAAACCAACAAAACGAGGGCAAGTAAGGACAGCGCCCATATCGCGAACAAACCTCCGACAATAACCGAGACAATTGCCATTGCCAAACCTTTTTTCTCCGGATCTTTTTTCATATGCTTAAATGCGGTGAAAGATTTTGCAAATCCAATAAGCCCAAATATAAAAGCCATTATTACACCAACGGCAGCAATGGATTCAATATCCTGCACAACAAAACTGGCCGCCAAACCTACAACGATCATCAGTCCTAAAGCCCCCATCGTAAAGAAAAATGCATCGGCACCGTGATTATGAAATTCATCTTCGCCACCAAGTCTTGCCTGCCTTTTCCTGGCTCTCTTTTGAATTCTTTTGATAAGAAATTTTTCAACAAAATTCAACTTCTTACCATTCGGCTTGCGAAATGTTTTAACATCTAATTCCAACAAGTCTATAGCTTTCTCGCTTTGTGAATGGACTGCTCCAACAGCAAAAGTCTCTGTAGGAAAGGAAAAAATTCCAATAAACAAAAAGATAAAAATGGAAAGGTATTTTATTTTCATAGCCAGTAAAACTTAAGAGATTTTGATTCATCAAAGACTTTACAAAACAAATTCAGGGATGCCTGTGTTGTCATAGAGTAAACATTTGACACTATTGGTTGGGTAATTTAGGCCTTTTTCCACACAATTAATCTGTCTTTTATAGGTTAAATGTCGTATATTTAAAGACTAAGATCATTTTGGAGATATATTTGCACTCTCAAAACATATAAATGTTTTTTATAATTTATGAAAAAATTAAACTTCTTCACTGCAATTTTTGTCTTTTTTGTTGTCAATGGCTTTGCTCAAAATACTTTTCAGCCAAAGCAATTGAACACGGGTAATCAGGGAGTTGTTTATGACACAGAAGTCGCCGTAGATTTTAGATTGCATACCAATGGAATGGCATTGGCCGTCAACTTTGGAAAATTAAGGTCTTATTACAAAACGCGTTACGTTCATCTTGAAATCGGAGAAGTCAGACATCCGAAAGAAGATCGCCGCTCATTTGACTATCCTACTACTGCCGGAAGAACTTCTCGTTCTTTTATTTTTGGCAAACAAAATAATCTATACGTATTGCGTGGAGGTATTGGTGAAAAACGATATTTTTCTGAGAAGGCAAAAAGAAAAGGCCTTGCGGTCGGCGTTACTTATGAAGCAGGTCCAGCAATCGGATTGTTAAAACCGTACTATCTTGAATTAAAAAAGAAAAGAGATACAGATGTTTTCTTCGAAAGTGAAAGTTATACAGAAGAAAATGCAGATACCTTTTTGGACATCAATAGCATTTTTGGATCCTCTGGTTTTACCAAGGGCTTTGGTGAAATAAAATTCAGACCTGGTATCCAAGCAAAAGCTGCACTTCATTTTGATTGGGGAGCTTTCGATGAATATGTGAAAGCATTCGAAATTGGGATTATGGGAGATTTCTTCTTTTCTAAAGTACCAATAATGGTTGAAATCGACTCCGCCGAAAAACCAGAAAACCGTCCTTTCTTCATTAACCTCTATTTGACACTTCAATTAGGAAAAAGAAAATAAAGGCTGCGTTTCCAAAAACCTTATCCGCTTTTGTTATGAATTTTTAATACAAATAACTTTAGTCCAAGTCTAAAATTTGTATTGGAAGAATGTACCAAAGTACATTTTTAAACAAATTCCAAATCTTTAAAACCATATTCCAATTAATTTCGAACGGTTCCAAGAACTTCTTCGTAAATTGCAACGTTGTAAAGATGATAATTTAACAATAAAATCATGTTTGAATTACCTATAGTAGAACAGAAAGAGCCGAGAAGAAAGAAGCCGGATTGGCTACGGGTAAAATTACCTATTGGCGAAAGCTATAAGAAGGTCCGTAAGCTGGTTGATTCTTATAATCTTCATACCATCTGTCAAAGTGGTAGTTGTCCGAATATGGGCGAATGTTGGGGTGCAGGCACCGCAACTTTCATGATACTCGGAAACACCTGTACAAGATCTTGTTCTTTTTGTGCAGTAAAAACGGGTAGACCGCCAGAATACGATGAAGACGAACCAAGAAGAGTGGCTGAAGCGATTCAATTAATGGGCGTAAAACATGCCGTGATTACTTCTGTCAATAGAGATGAACGCAAGGATCGTGGTGCCGAAATTTGGTATCAAACGGTAAAGCAAACGAAAGAACTAACACCAGGTACAACCATAGAAACTCTTATCCCTGATGTGCGTGCAACTTGGGATGCATTGGAAAGAATGATTAGTGCTGGACAAGAAGTGGTTTCCCACAATATGGAAACAGTAGAGGCTTTGTATCGCAAGGTTAGGCCTCAAGCAAAATACAAAAGAAGTTTAGAGCAAATTCAGAGAACCAAAGATTTTGGAAAAAGAACTAAGTCAGGTATTATGGTTGGCTTAGGTGAAACAGATGAGCAGGTTTTTAAGATTATGGATGACTTGCTTGAACATGGCTGCGATGTTATTACTATCGGTCAATATTTACAACCAACAAAAATGCATTTGGAAGTAGACTCTTATGTCCATCCAGACAAATTCGCCGAGTACAAAGAAGTAGGTTTGAAAAAAGGATTTGATTTTGTTGAGAGTGGTCCACTGGTTCGATCTTCCTATCATGCGGAAAGACATTTATAAATTAAAATGAACTCCATTAATAAAGGCCAACTACAGAATAGTTGGCCAATTTTTTATCCGGGCTAATCAAGAAATATGGCTGCATTCCCAATTACTATAAAAAAAGTTAGTCCTGGCAATGATCTAAAAACCGAAGATCATTTGGCCGTTGAAGAGCCGCTTGAAATCCAGATTGAATATTTCGAAGAAGGCAAAACAATTCGGAAAAGTATCTCAATTACCATGCGTACACCGGGTAATGATGAAGAATTGGCAAATGGTTTTTTATTCACCGAAAACATCATTCAATCTCTTGATCAAATAGAGATCACTAAACCTGGTTTGGCTCAAAACACTGTTGTTGTAAAAACCAAAGAAGGAATTTTGATTGATTTCAAAAAACTAGAACGACATTTTTATACCAGTTCAAGTTGCGGTGTTTGTGGCAAGAGTTCTATTGAAGCATTGAATCACACCAAAGAAATCAATCTACCCGAAGGGCCTTTTTTCAAATCAGATATTTTATATCAACTTCCAAAAAAACTAAGAGCTGAACAAAACATCTTTGAGCAAACGGGTGGCCTACACGCTGCAGGTCTTTTCAATACGAATGGAGACTTATTATTGCTTAGAGAAGATGTCGGTCGCCACAATGCTGTTGACAAACTCATTGGTGCAGGACTACAGTCCAAAATAAATTTTCATGAATGCTTAATAGTAGTCAGTGGAAGAGCAAGTTTTGAATTGATTCAAAAAACAATGCTCGCAGAGATTCCAATTCTATGCGCTGTTGGCGCTCCTTCTAGTCTGGCTGCTCAATTGGCAGAGGAAAATAAGCTTACCCTTGTTGGCTTTTTAAAAAGCAATTCATTCAATATTTATACCCAGCCGCATCGCATTCAAACAGATTCGGAATAAAGCTGCGAATGGACTTTATTTCTCTCCTTCTTTCTTTCACCTTTAAAGAAGAACCATTAACTTAGATTCAAACCAATACCAAGATATGTCAAAGCTTTGTTTCACTCCTCCGATCCAAGAAGAAGACCTTCAAATAATAAAGCCTAAAAAGGTAGCTGCGGGATTGCCAGCAGTGCGAGCAAGTGTAAAAAATGCACTCAAGTACATGGATGTAAAAACCTGTACCAAAACTCTTTTTAGTGTAAACCAAATGAAAGGTTTTGACTGTCCGGGCTGTGCTTGGCCTGATCCAGATGACAACAGAAGTGCCTTAGGAGAGTATTGTGAAAACGGAGTCAAAGCCATTGCAGAGGAAGCAACAAGTCGAAGAATTACGCCTGACTTTTTCAAACAACATTCTGTCGAGGAATTGTCTAATTGGTCTGATTTCAAATTAGGAAAAAGCGGTCGATTGACAGAACCAATGGTCTTGCGAGCAGGCAATTCTCACTATGAACCGATCGCCTGGGAGGAAGCTTTTGGAATGATTGCGGATCAATTAAATTCTTTGGACAGCCCTGATGAAGCCATCTTCTATACTTCTGGACGAACCAGCAACGAAGCTGCTTTTCTATATCAATTATTTGTTCGGGAATATGGCACCAACAATCTTCCTGACTGTAGCAACATGTGCCACGAATCAAGTGGTGTAGCCTTATCGGGAACTGTAGGGATTGGAAAGGGATCGGTTAGGTTAGAAGATTTTTACGTGACTGATTTGATTATCGTCATGGGCCAAAATCCAGGGACCAATCATCCAAGAATGATGAGTGCTTTGCAAAAAGCCAAAAAAAGTGGAGCGAAAATCATTAGTATAAATCCACTTTTAGAAACTGGCCTCAAAGCATTTGCACATCCACAACACGTGAGCGCAATTGCTGGAGGTTCTACAAAACTAACAGATCTTTATTTGCAAGTAAAAATAAATGCAGATGTAGCTTTACTGAAATGCATAATGAAATTATTGTATGAAGTAGAAAAACAAAAGCCAGGAGAAGTTTTTGACCATGATTTCATAACTAGTAAAACAAGTGGATATAAAGAATTGATTAAGGATCTTGAAAAATTTGAAGTTGACGATTTGGTTAAAGAAACTGGATTAAAACTTGATCAAATCAAGAAGGCTGCTAAAATGATTTTAGGTTCTGAAAAAATCATTATTTGCTGGGCCATGGGATTGACGCAACATGTAAACGGGGTCAATAATATTCAGGAGTTGGTCAATCTTTTATTGTTAAAAGGCAGTATTGGAAAACCTGGCGCTGGTACTTGTCCAGTCAGAGGACATAGCAACGTACAGGGTGACCGTACGATGGGGATATGGGAACGTCCAAAACCTGCTTTTCTAGATCAATTGGAAGAAACTTTTGGTTTCAAAGCGCCCCGCAAAAATGGATACAACACGGTAGAAGCCATTGAAGCTATGCACGAAGGCAAAGGAAAGATGTTCTTCGCTATGGGTGGAAACTTTCTTTCCGCTACTCCAGATACGCTTTACACCGCTGAGGCACTTCAAAAATGTGAGATGACGGTGCAAGTATCTACAAAACTAAATCGCAGCCATTTAATAACGGGTAAGACTGCATTGATACTTCCGTGTCTGGGTCGTACTGAAATCGATATTCAAGATGGAGAAGAACAATTTGTAAGTGTTGAAAACTCTATGGGAATTGTCCACTCGTCAACGGGTGGAATCGAGCCTGCTTCAAAACATTTGTTGAGTGAACCTGCAATTGTAGCCTTGCTCGCCAAATTCACCTTGCAAGACAATAGCTCTACGGAATGGATAGAGATGGCAAAAGATTATGACTTAATCAGAGACAAAATAGAAGCCTGCATACCTGGTTTTGACGATTACAATACGCGGGTAAGACAAGACGGTGGATTTTATCTTCCGAATGGTGCAAGAGATGGAGAATTTCACACCAGCAACAAAAAGGCAAAGTTCACCCTTAATCCTGTTCCAAAAAACACCTTAAAGAAAGGCGAATACATGATGATGACCATTCGCAGTCATGATCAGTTCAATACTACCATTTACGGATTAGACGATCGATATAGAGGAATTATAAATGGACGTCGAGTCATTTTGATGAACAAGAATGACATGAAAAAACTAGGTATATCTCAAGAAGAAGAGGTGGATTTGATGAGCAAGTATGGTGGCAAAGAAAGGGTCGCGCCACAGTTTAAAGCAATCGCATATGATATCCCAGAATCTTGTGTCGCTACCTACTTTCCAGAAGCAAATGTATTGATACCGATTACTTTGATTGCTAAAAAAAGCCATACTCCTGCTTCAAAGCTGGTAAAAATATTCATTAAGAAGAAGCAAAGCTGAGTAAGTTGAAACAATAACTAGATAAAACCTTCTAATCTAGAAAAAAATTGACCGTAAAAGAGTCACAGTTTAAATTATTGGTTTCTTAAAATCACATTATATATAATTAATATATGTATAAAACAATACAAGCCTTGATTTATATTGTTTTTTTTACATATAAACATGGTCACAGAAAGTAGCGAAACCTATTTTTAATAAAGTCACATTTCCTATACATTACAATCATATACGACTTCAAAAAACCATTCACGATTATTCTTTAGTCCAAAAAACATTACAGAACATATGTATTCCTTAGACAGTATTATCCAAGAAGCTATCAGGAAATTAGAATTAAGAATAACAGTCAATTCCCTGATCATGGCTCCATACAAGACTAGAGAAGAGGCAAGGACTTCCAATAATGAAAACACAAAAACACAAAAACTACTGGCCGCCAGAAAGGTAATTGATGAATGCTGCGAAGCAATTGAGAAGCTACAAATTTTAAAAAGTTTTACACACAGAACTAAGCATGAAAACATAATTAAAATCCTCAATAACTATGGACAATTTTCTATTGAGGAGATTCAAGACTACACACAAAATTTTTCCTCAAAAAAGAAAACTACTCATGACTCCAACGTAGCCTGAGTACTTTAAAAAACACATTACCTTTTGATTAAAAGGTTAATTCAAGGAGTTTTATTTATTTTATTCTATTTCAAAAGGAGTCATTTCTATTAGAAAATGACTCCTTTTTTATTGTTGTTTTGAAAATCGAAAAACTAATATTTCGATCTAGCGAATGACCAATTTATCGGACACCTTATTTCCCTTGTCATCTGTGATTTGATAGATGTACATTCCGGGCAAAAGATTTTCTTTTTCCAAAACAATATGTCGGTCAAATTGATTTTGTAAAAGTCTCACTTGCCTACCCATCAAATCAAAAAGCTCTACCTCTACCCTATTCACAAAATGCGGAACCTGAATGGTAGTACTTTCTGACATCGGGTTAGGAAAAACTTTCACCTCTTTTAAAGGATTATAAACTTCATTGACATCAGTGATCACGCCAACGGTATCTGTCGTATACATTAAAATTGTAACCATCATTTCATCATCAGAAGTTGGTCCAAAGCCTACAGATTGGGGACCATAATTAACCCACTGCGCTTCGTGTATAAATCCATTTTGTGGTGTTATAATCAAGGGTTCTAGTGGTTCGAAAAACCGCATAGGAATATGTTGGTAGTCAAAATTAGGGCTCACACAACCTGGGATTCCTTCTGCACAACTTGCGTCATAGATCAAGTCCGTTCTTGCTCCAGCTTCTCTCCTATAAATTTTATAATCTCGTCCCCATTGATGGGTATGTCCCATTATTCCCCACAAAAATAGTTGGCCAAAATTATCATTAACCACTCCTGTCTCCGTAATCAATTCCTCGTTGTTCGGAATCCAAATATTATCTTCAACAATCAATGCCGTTTCCATTTCCTGCGCAGCACTCCCTTCAGGTTGGGTATAAATATTTATGTAAGCTTCCGCTTGTAGGACTCTTCCAGCATCATAGTTGATGTAATGAGAATTCAAATCAAGTACCAAGTCATTGTCCCAAATAAAAGCAGTGCCTTCCGGTAATTTCAAATCAGTGGTTTCTTGAACAGCTGCCACTAAGCCAATTCCCGAATGATCAGGATCCAATCTGAATCCAGGGTTTACATTATTAGCAAGAGAAGGAGAATCAAAATTGTATAAGAGAAAGTGATGAGAGGATCCAGCTATTTTTATATCAACTCTATTAACATCAACATTCGCTGGTAAGTCTAATTCATACTTTTGAAAATACTCTACTTCTTCGCCAGGTTGTCCGGCTCTGTTCAAATAGAACGGTCCCATCTTGATCTGGAATCCTTCACTTGGGTCCGGTGCCGGAGGTGCTACTTCAAAACTTGCCAGGCCTTCTCCATTATAAAAGTCTTCAATCAATTGAGTATTTACCACCTCACCTGAAACTGGCGCACCGTATAGAATCCATTGACGAATCATTTCTTTTTCATAATCGCTTAACTGATCAGAGCTCTCCGGTGGGTCTGCCAAACCCTCTTCACTTTCCAAATCAATTGTTGATTCAAGACCTTTATTGACTTTTCTAAAAATATAACTTAGATCAGGCCGACCAGGGTAAATGTTTTTATAGCCTTGAGCTGCTGCATAGGAATTTGCCGGCACACCATCAACGATATTATTATAAATCGATTGCAGGCGAGCAAGTTCAGTACTTCCTGAACCTTCTAAATCCAAGCCAGCAGATGGTGAAAGATTCCCATGACAGGAAACACATTTGTCTTGAAAAATTTGATAAACTTCCAGACTTGTTGCCTGGCTGAATCCCTGCAAATTGCACAATGCAAACGCAAGAAAAAGTAGGGGTAATTTTTTAGTCATTGCTTTATAAATTATTGATGAAGTAATCATAGGACGATTGAACCAACAGAATTGTTACGGTTCAAAAAGAATATCATCCAATTAGAAGGACAGTAAAGAGTAAACAAAGGTTGTAGTTAAAATAAAAAAAAAGATTTCAACTTAATTCAAAAGACCTTATATTGTGTAGGAATTGCTCTCGTACTAATACAATTTAATCAAAAAGTGTTCAAATTCCATCTACTGAACATTGTTTAACAATCCTGTAATACTTATACCAACACTATACTATTAAAGTGTTAAACTGATAAATCCGGAAACATTTTGGCCTTTATGCGCTAATTTGTAATTGCATTTATACTTACTTTTATATTCAGAAAGACATATTTGTTCACTTAACTATAATTAATATGAAAAAAATCTACTTATTCCTTTTTGTTTCTTTATTCACTTTTAGTCTCACTGCTCAGGTTGATGTCACCTTTCAAGTTGATATGTCAGATCAAACCGTTTCTTCAGCTGGAGTTTTTGTTTCAGGAGACTGGATGGCAAATGCAAGTGTTGGTAGCGATTGGGCAGAGCCCGGTTCTGTTACTGAGGTACAGCTAACAGATGACAATGGCGACGATGTTTATACATTAACTGTTACATTGATGAATCCTGGCCCTTATGCATATAAATATTCTAATGGTTCAGGTTGGCCAAATGGCGAAGCAGGTGGTACTGATGATAACTTCCAAGCGGACCTTTCAGCTTGTGGCGTAGATAATGGATTTGGTGGATACAATAGAACTATGGACGTTCCAAACGAAGCAAGTTATGCTCTAACAGCTTATAAATTCAATACCTGTGAAGAATCTTCAATAATTTCTTCTACAGAAGAATTGGTAGATTTTGGAGCAGTAACAGTAAGGCCTAATCCGTTTACTTCTACAGCAACAATCAGCTTTGGAAATCCAAATAATGAAGTACACAATTTATTGATCTCTGACATCACTGGTAAAACGGTTGCTACTTATAACAACATTAGAGGTACGCAATTCGAAATCAATAGAGGTGAATTGATCAACGGAATTTACTTTGCTACGCTCCAAGATGAGGCTGGCAATGCCGTTACTAAAAAATTAATGGTTAAATAATTTTATCCATTTTCGAATAAAAAGGCTGTGAAATTATTTTCACAGCCTTTTTTATGCTCCAAACACTCCTTTGAACGACACTTTTTACCCTTTCCTTTTTCAAATACAACCTTTCCGGCTTTACAGGCATCATTAAACTGTTGTAAAAGCGTTAGAATTACGCTTAGATTCGGCAACTTCTATATAAAAAATCATTAACTTTGCAGCCTTATGGGAAAAAGCTTCATTTCATACTTATTTATCGGTGTATTTTTACTTTTAGGAACTTCCTGTAAAACGGAGTTTGAAAAGATCAGAAATAGCCCAGACCAGACATTGCTTTATGAAAACGCTTTCAAATATTATGAAGCAGAAGAGTATTTAAAAGCACAGACTCTTTTTGAATTGGTCATCAATTCCTTGAGAGGTAAATCTGAGTCTGAAAAAGTATATTTTTACTACGCTTATACCCATTACTATTTGCAGAAGTATGTATTGGCAAGTTATTACTTTAAAAACTTCACCAACACTTTTCCAAATAGTCAATTCCGAGAAGAATCGGACTTTATGGATGCTTATTCTAATTATAAAATGTCACCAACGTTTAGATTGGACCAAACTTATACAACGAAAGCAGTCGAAGGATTTCAGCTATTTGTAAATACCTATCCTGATAGTGAACGAGTAGAAGAATGCAACAAGTTGATCGATATTTGCAGAAATAAAATGGAATTGAAGGCATTGAATGAAGCTGAATTGTATTTTGACCTTCGTCAATATCAATCTGCTACGCATACCTATGAGAGTATCTTAAGAGACTTTCCAGAGTCAAAAGATGCGGAAAAAGTCCGTTTCATGATTACGAAAGCTTCTTATCTCTTAGCTGAGAATAGTGTTTTTCTTAAACAAGAAGAGCGTTTTAATGAAACCATTGAGAATGCTGAACGTTTTATAGCTAGGTATCCTTCTAGTGAATTTAAAAAAGAAGCGAAAGATATTCTCAAAAACTCAAATAAACAATTGCGTTCTGTTGCAGAACGTTCTGGTAAGTAACGGATCCATTAAAGCCTATTTTTTGATGAATTTCTATAATTTGTAAATCTATATTTTATGTCAGATATAAAATCGAAAGTTCAAGGTCTTGAAGCGAATGTTCAAGCACGAGATATTCACCAGCTTGTTGAAAAGACTGGTAATATCTACGAAACGCTATCCATCATCGCTAAAAGAGCCAGCCAGATCTCTGTGGATTTGAAGCAAGAATTGCATCAAAAACTAGAAGAGTTCGCTGTTTCAAGTGATACCATTGAAGAAATTCACGAAAACAAAGAGCAAATCGAAATCTCTAAGTTTTACGAAAGATTACCAAATCCTGTTCTCATTGCAACGGATGACTATCTTACTGGTAATATCTACCATAGATATAAAGAAGAGCAAAGAGACGATTTCTAAAATTGTACAGTTGTACTCAAACTGAATTTGGCAACTGTTTCTTTAACTGAAGCATTTGCCAAATTCTGTTTAACTCCTTCCCTTTTTAGCCGCAAGGCATCTCAACATTCCCTCCAATGGAATTTCTGAAAGGCAAAAAAATTATCCTCGGTATTACTGGAAGCATTGCAGCTTACAAATCCGCTTTCCTCACTAGACTTTTTATTAAAGCTGGAGCAGAAGTCCAAGTCATTATGACTCCTTCTGCGACTAACTTTATTAGTGGTTTGACGCTATCTACTTTGTCTAAAAGACCGGTACATTCGGATATAGCAACTGACGAAAGCTGGAACAATCATGTAGAACTCGGACTTTGGGCTGATCTCTTGATTATTGCACCCGCTACTGCCACGACTATGGCAAAGATGGCTCAAGGAATTTGCGATAATATGCTTTTGGCAACTTACTTGTCAGCAAAGTGCCCAGTCTATTTTGCACCTGCTATGGATCTTGATATGTGGAAGCATCCATCTACTCAAAACAACCTTGCTACGCTCAAATCTTACGGGAATAAACTCATTCCTGTTGGACATGGCGAATTGGCAAGTGGGCTTGTTGGCGATGGACGAATGGCAGAGCCAGAAGCGATTTTAGCCATGGTCAAAGCAGAATTGGATAAATCACAAGACTTAGCAGGAAAGAAGGTCTTGATCACTGCAGGGCCTACCTACGAAGCGATTGATCCGGTTCGATTTATCGGAAACCGTTCTTCGGGTAAGATGGGAGTTGCTATCGCCGAAAACGCTGCGGAGCGAGGAGCTGAAGTTTATTTGGTTTTAGGTCCATCTAAATTAACGCCACAACACAAAAACATCAATACTATACGGGTTGAAAGTGCACAGGAAATGTACGATCAAGCCCATAAATATTTTAAAAAATGTACAGTCGCTATTCTAGCTGCAGCTGTCGCCGATTATAGGCCACAAAGTGTTGCGACTAAAAAAATCAAGAAAAAGACTTCTACTTTAAGTTTAAAACTTGAAAAAACACAAGACATTGCTGCATCCTTAGGGCAGATAAAACGTAAAAACCAAAAGATTGTAGGTTTTGCGCTTGAGACCAATAATGAAATAGCAAATGCACAGGGCAAATTAGAGCGGAAATCCTTTGATTTTATAGTCTTAAATTCTTTGAATGATAAAGGAGCAGGCTTTAGTCACGATACAAATAAGATTACGATTATCGCTAAAGGCAATAAGATTAAAAAATTTGAGTTAAAATCTAAGACTGAAGTTGCGGTTGATATCGTTAATGAATTGGTCGACATCCTGCCCAAAAAGAAAAAATAAAGAATCTATCATGAAGCATTATATTTTACTTGGAATCTTTTTCTTAGCATTTCTACAATTGAGTGCGCAGGAATTTACGTTTGAAGTGTCTATCAATACGCCACAACTTCAAACCGTAGATCCAAAAGTTTTTGAAGACTTAGAAAACACCATGCGTGATTTTTTAAATAATCAAAAATGGACAGAGCATGATTATAGCCCTGAAGAAAGAATCCAATGCAATATCCAATTGAATATTCGAGAAGAAGTAAATGCAACAAATTTTAGAGGTGATTTGAATATTCAAGCGGTTCGACCTGTATTTGGAAGTAGCTATGAAACGCCTTTATTGACGCATGTGGACAAAGGAGTTGAGTTTAGTTACGAACAATTTCAGCCTCTTCAATACATCAAAAACTCTTACAGCGATAACTTAAGTGCCGTTCTTTCTTTTTATGTATATGTCATTTTAGGTTTAGATTATGACAGCTATTCTCCATTCGGTGGTGAACCTTATTTGCAAACTGCTCAAGAAATAATCAATGCGGTTCCTCCAGGAGCCAAAGATCAATATGACGGTTGGAAACCAGGACGTGTGAGTAGAAACCGTTACTGGATGATGGACAACCTATTAAGCCCAAGCGTGCGGCCCTTTCGACAGGCAATTTATGATTATCACCGCCAAGGTTTAGATCTGATGTCATCCGACCCAAATACAGGGCGTGCAATTATGAACAACGCCATTAGTGAAGTTGGAAAAGTCGAAAAAAGCAATCCCAATATCATGATCATTCAAATGTTTGTGAACGCTAAGCGGAATGAGATTGTAGATGTTTTTTCCGGGGGGACAGCGACAGAAAAGTCCAAAATCAGGACTACAATGACTAAACTCGATGCGTCCAATGCCAATGTTTATCGAAAGGGACTCGGTCGATAAATTCAATTAACTCTTAAATCAAAGTGTTAAAAAGGCCAAAAACAGCCTTTTCTCTTCTACTTCAAACGCAAAGTGGCCTTGTTTTGTCGTTAAAATCGATCAGATTATCGGAATTTTATATTCAAATCCTTTATAATGCGTAAATTGCATTTGTTATGGTTATAGATATAATCTTCGCAATTACAATCTTATATGGTTTCTATCTTGGTTTTTCCAAGGGGATAATTTCGACCATATTTTCTACCCTTTCCATTGTCTTTGGACTAATGGCTGCATTTAAATTTGCACCCGGAGCTACCAATTTTCTGGAAACGACTTTCAATAATAACAATCCCCTCATGTTTTTGGCGGGCTTTTTACTCTCCTTTGTAGTTACTATGATCGTTATCAGAATGATTGCTAAAGGCTTAGAAGGCATACTAAAAACGGCCAATATCAATGTATTGAACCAATTAGCTGGTGGAGTCTTATTGGCAGGCTTCTTCGTCGTTTTATACAGTTCACTATTGTGGTTTGGCGATCAGGCCAGAATGATCGACGCTGAAACCAAAAGTAAATCATTCACTTATGCCTATATCAAAGATTTTCCAGAGCAAACAAAAGAAATAGGTGTCAAACTCAAACCTGTATTTGTTGACTTCTGGGATCAATCTATGGACATGATGGACCAATTGGAACGAATCAGTATAGAACAAACTGAGCAATCTTCCATCGAAGATCGGTCTGATGAATTGCCTCAGTAGTTCGCTCCGATAAACCTTTCTTTTTATTTAATTTTCTTCTAGTATCTTTAGTAGGAATCAGATCGATTATTCACATGCTAGAAAATAGGATTTCATCCATTCCATTCTTTGCCTTTCTTTTCATTTGCATTGTAAATCTTTATGCAGACTACACCATCAATCATCAGCTTATTTATTTTTCAAAACCATTGATCATTATTTCGCTGGCTGTCTTTTTCATTTTATCTGTAAAAAGGCCGATTGAAAAAATGGGAAAGTTGATTCTATTTGGACTTCTTTTTTCTTTGATAGGTGATACGCTTTTGATGTTTGTGGAGAACAATCCAGACAAACCTTATTTGTTTTTATTGGGATTGGGAAGTTTTCTTCTAACCCATGTTTTCTATATCACTGCTTTTTTTAGTTTTAAAAAAGAGCGGAGCAATTGGGTGCTTCAAAACAAATGGATCGTTCTTCCTTTTCTGATCTTATTGGGCAGTATGCTTTTTTATCTTTGGCCAGATTTGAATAATGGTATGAAAATTCCGGTTGCGGTATATGCCTCTGTCATAGTCATGATGGCCATCGCTGCACTTAGCATGAAAAACAAAATTGAATCACCAATGTTTACCATTCTTGTAGCAGGTGTTTTTCTTTTCATCATTTCAGATAGTCTGATCGCTTTTAATAAATTCAAATCATTTCAACCTTTTGGAATGAATCCAAGAATCAGTATCATGTTGACTTATATGCTTGCTCAGTTTTTGATTATTTTTTCTTGCATTAAAATTTCAAAAAACAATGGGTGAATTTTGGGACAACATCAAAAAGCTTTTTCAGACAGCCGAGGCCAGCACTCCTTCACAACCGGTGATTCATGAAGTGATTGAACGAGATGAAGTTTTTAATATTGAATTTGAGAATTGGAAACAAAAATTAGCCAAACAGAGAATTTTGGATTGGCTAAAAGCGGAGTACAGTTCTTTTCTTATTGAGAATGAAAATAGGGATAAAGCAGTTGCGTTTCTGAATACCGCTTCTGCAAATGGTTTTGTAATTCATTTTCACCAAACGAAATATCAGAAAAAGGAGATCGTTTTTTTGTTTGATTACTTTAAAGAAAAAGTCAAATTACTAAATTACAAATCTTACTTATCAGACACTAGAACTTACAATCGTCCTGCTTGGGTTGAACGTGTTGACAAACATTATCTAAAGCCACCAACCAATCTCAAAAAGCCAGAAGCAGGAAACTTTGATCAAGGATATGGCAATATCACTATCGAGCTTACTTATAGAAACGACAAAATTTGGAATTTAAAATTTCAAGCAGTCAATTATAATGATAGAATGTATAAAAAGGCGGAGCCTTTCAAGGACTTAATGAACAAGATTTTAAACTAAGCTTTTTTGAAACAGAATCTATTTTATTAGTTTTTCCAACCTTTGCGCTCTTGTTCTCGATGCAATAAATCTACGTTTACTCCATATTTCAATTTCAGGTGTCGAGCCATACAATCCGCCGCATAAACGGAGCGATGTTGTCCACCTGTACATCCAAAATGTATGCTTAAACTGGTAAAACTTCGTTCAAGATAATTTTCAACAGCAATGTCTACAATGTGATAAATATTGGATAAAAAACCTTCCATGTTGCTGTGATTCTGGAGAAAGGTAATCGTTGCTTTATCTCGCCCAGTTTCTTTCTTGTATGGCTCGTAGCGTCCGGGATTGTGGATACATCTACAATCGAAAACAAACCCACCACCATTGCCAGTAGTGTTTTCTGGTAGCCCAAATTTATAAGAAAAACTTCCTACAGAAACATTTAGGAAGCTTGCATCAGATTTTGACTTGTCAAATGTAGCGAACTGTTCAGACTCCGTGATAGCTATTAAAGCTGGCCATAGACTGGGCAAGTCTACTTTGAGTTTTACATTTTCAATAATCCATTTCAAATTTTTAATGGCATATGGAATACTAGTCAGAAAATGTTCCTTCCGTTCATGAAGTCCACGGTATCCATAGGTGCCGAATGTTTGAATGCACCTTATCAAAACATAACCGTAGTAATATTCTTTAAACTCCTCTCGATTTATTGTAGTCAATTGCTCTGCAGTATCCAAGTAGTGTTCCAATAGTTCACTCCTGATTTCATTTGGCATATTGGCCTTCGCTTGAAAAAGAAGAGAAGCCAAATCGTATTGGAGTGCACCTTTTCGTCCACCTTGATAATCGACAAAAAAGGGCGCTCCTTTTCTCATCATTATATTTCTGGATTGAAAATCACGAAACATAAAATGACTACAGTCGGCCTGCAATAGATAATCCCCAAAAGCATGAAAATCTTTTTCTAAAGCTTGTTCATCAAAAGGAATTTTCGCAAATTTTAGAAAGTAATATTTGAAAGTATTGAAATCCCAAAGCATGGATTGCTTATCAAATGCAGCGCGAGGATAGCAATTATTATAGTCTAATCCTTTCCCTCCTTTGATCTGAAGGTTCGCTAATTTTTCAACTACTTTTTTATAAACATTAACCAAATCTCTTGGGAAATCATCTCCTTTTTGCAATAGAAAACTGAAGAGCGTTGTCGTTCCTAAGTCTTCTTGCAAGTAAGCATTGTTGCTCAAGTCGGTTGCATAGATCTCAGGTACAGGTAATTTTTTCGAGAAAAAATCTTTGCTGAATTCAACAAAGGCATTGTTCTCTGACGGTTTTGAACCATAAGTTCCGATCGCAGTTTTGGTCGCTCCTTTTAATCTATAATAGATACGATTTGATCCAGAAGGTGCCAAAGGTAAAACCAAATTAGCTTCTTCTCCTGCCCAATTTTCAAATAAGTTTTTAAGAATTTCTTTTTTATTGACAGGCATTCGAGTTAGGGTTTTGATTCGTTAATGGTTTTCCAAACGAGATCTTTAAGTTCTGTTATACCTTGATTCGCAATGGCAGATATGAATACCGTTGGCAAATGCTGAGGCAACCCCGGTTTCAATAATTCTTTTAATTCATCATCAATCATATCACACTTCGTGATGGCCAAAACCTGAGGCTTATCGAGCAATTCAGGATTGTACATCTTCAGCTCGTTGAGTAAAATTCCGTACTCTTTCTTAATATCATCCGTATCACAAGGGATCATGAAAAGCAAAGTTGAATTCCGCTCAATATGTCTCAAGAAGCGATGCCCCAGTCCTTTCCCTTCATGCGCATTTTCTATGATTCCTGGAATATCCGCCATGATAAATGAGCGGCTGTCTCGGTAACTGACGATGCCCAGATTTGGAGCTAAAGTCGTAAAGGCGTAACTCGCTATTTTAGGTTTAGCAGCTGTTATCACTGAAAGCAAAGTAGATTTTCCTGCATTTGGAAATCCTACCAAACCAACATCTGCTAAGATTTTCAATTCAAGTATCTTCCATTCCTGTAAACCTGGTTCACCCGGCTGAGCATAGCGTGGAGTTTGATTAGTAGATGATTTGAAATGAACATTACCCAAACCACCTCTTCCACCTGGAGTTAAAATAACCATTTCTCCATCTTTGCTGATTTCAAATTCAACCTCTCCAGTCTCTGCATCTTTCGCAATGGTACCTATAGGAACTTCAAGAATAATATCTTCCCCATTTGCTCCTGAAGAGGTACTGCCACTTCCCACTTGTCCGGGAGAAGCTATGACATGTTTTCTATATTTCAACTGAAGTAAGGTCCACAATTGCTTGTTGCCTTTGAGGATGATGTGACCACCACGACCGCCGTCTCCACCATCAGGTCCTCCTCTTGCATCCATTCGACTCCTTGCTAAGTGTGCAGAGCCCGCCCCTCCTGCGCCGGAACGGCAACAGATTTTTACATAATCAACAAAATTCTGCTCTGACATTAATTTATGGTTTTGATTCCTAAATTTACAACAAAGGTCGAATGACATGAATTCATTCGACCAAAGATTTTATTTTTTCCTTGCGGAAATTAATTTCTAAATGCTTTCTATTTCTAAAGACAAGCGGTCAAAGATCATATCTATTGTGCCTACTCCCCAAACTTTCACAGAGTGTCCTGAATTGAAATAAAAGTCAAAAACTGGAAAAGTTTCTTTCTTATAAACTTCTAATCTATTTTGAATAATTGACTGATCTAAATCATCTGCGCGACCGGAAGTTTTTCCCCTTTCCAATAAGCGTTCAATCAATACACTATCAGGCACATCTAACATAACCAACTTTGAAATGGATTCTTCTTTTTCACTAAGCAATGTATCCAAAGCTTCACATTGAGCTATCGTACGAGGAAAACCGTCAAAAATATATCCTTTCACATCTGGGTTCTCGTCTACTTTCTGCTTCAACATTCTGATCGTAACCTCATCCGGAACCAACTGTCCTTTATCAATATATCTTTTGGCTTCAATACCAAGCGCTGTATTATTCTTAAGATTAAACCTAAATAGATCCCCAGTAGAAATATGCAACAAGTTATATTTCTCTACCAGCTTTTCCGCCTGAGTTCCCTTACCTGAGCCAGGAGGACCGAAAAGGATTAAATTCAACATGGTGTTCTTTTTTGATTAAAACGATTGCGAAAATAAGGATTTTTTAACCAAATATCAGCTTATAATTCAATTGCTTTGTGTCAATAGTACAACAAGGAATCTAAATCAAAGTTTCCAAACAAGAAAATATTCCTATTTGCTTATAAGATCTCTTGCGTATAAGAGTCTCGGCTTCCAGTAATTCGATTGATTAATATCCTGCACAATAACTCCTTTGGAAGAAGTACTGTGGATCACTTTTAAGCTACCTGCAGACCTTGAAATGACCATTGCCACATGGTTGACCTTTGCCCCTTTTCCTTTATTAAAAAACAGCAAATCCCCGGGTCGAGCCTTCGTTATTGGTATTTTCTTCCCAGTTTCTGATTGAGCAGAAGAGGTACGCGGAATAGTATAATTATGGCGTTTGAAAACAAAATAAGTTAAACCAGAACAATCAAATCCACTAGGAGAGCTCCCTCCATATTTGTATTTTGATCCTAGCGTTGTCTTTGCGTAAGAAGCTATTTGACCTCTTAACTTTTGATCCTTTCCAATGGTTTTATGTGTTTGCGTGGGGCTTTTGCGAGGAGGAACATCCGCTCTTTTGCGAAAGGTGGAGCAAGAGGTCATTAAAAAAGCCAAAGCCAATAACAACATTCTAAATATAGAAACGTTTTTAAACATATTATCGGTTACTTATCAGGAATTAAAAAATACCATAAGATACTCGTTGTCAACAGGTTAGTTAATAGGGTTATTACACAAAACTCAGCGGGTAGAAGCGGTTCATTCTTACGATTGAGCCGCTTTGCTTATTTAAGATGTTAAAGTTGGGAATCCAATATATTAGATTAATCTTGAATACCAGATAGAAACGTCTGGCTTCTTTTGGAAAGTATACACTGCCTTTGTTGATTCAATAGAAAGGCGTCCAAAAAACTTATTTTAATTGAAAACCGTCTTGATCTGCTAGAAAATTCAGTTTAGAACGAAGGGTATTTTGGCTCGTAAGATTCAATTCAGTAGTCGAGACCTGTTCAATATTTGCAGTATGATAAAGTGTGTTTCCAAGAAAATCGACCACCATTGTATCACCGATATAGTCTAAGCCTTTTTCATCGGCTCCTACCCGATTGACACCGACGACATAGCATTGATTTTCAATTGCGCGGGCGGTAAGTAAAGCTCTCCAGGCATTCGCTCTCGGTTTTGGCCAGTTAGCTACATAAATCAGTAGGTCATAGTTTTCAACGTTTCTTGCCCAAACCGGAAAACGCAAATCGTAACAAATCAATGGGCAAATCTTCCAGCCTTTATAGTCAATAATTATTTTTTGGTCGCCAGGTTTGAAATATTCATGTTCTCCTGCTAGCGTAAACAAGTGCTTCTTATCATAAAATTGGAATTCTCCATCCGGTTTCATCCAGATGAATCTGTTGTAATACTCACCGCCATCCTTGAGGATAAGGCTTCCACATAAAACCGATTTTAATTTTTCAGCTTGTCCTCGCATCCATTGGACACTTTTTCCATCCATGGATTCTGCAACTTCCTCCGTATTCATTGTAAAACCAGTACTAAACATTTCAGGAAGTACAATGATATCCTGTTGACCTTGGATACGATCTAAAAGGTTTTCAAAATGATTTAGGTTTTTATCTATAGCTTCCCAATGAAGCGAAGTTTGAACTGTGGTAACTCGAAGTGCATTTGACTGAGACATAGAATTAAGGTTTATTCGTCAAATTTACGTTAAAAAAAAAGACAGAAACAAATCAATGTTTCTGTCTTTATATCTATTATTTTAGATTTTTCTTATTCAGTTATTCAGCTGGAGCTGCATCTGCAGTTGCTCCTTCAGCAGCTTCTTCTGCCTCTTCACCTTCTTCTGCTGCTACATCAGTTGCAGATCTCAATGCACGTGGAATTTCAACAGATAGTACTGGAATTGCAGGAGCTGTCAATAACTCCATTCCTTCTTCTAATTCAATGTCTTTAACTCTTACAGAATCTCCTAATTCTAATTTAGAGATATCTACATTTAATCCATCTACTAATTTATCTAAAGTAGTTTTCACTTTTACCCTTCTCACCTTTTGGATCAGAGAACCACCAGTTTTTACTCCTGGAGCAGTACCTTTAAAACGGAGTGGCAGTTCTACTTTGAATGCTTTTTTCTCAACCAACTCCAAAAAGTCAATGTGAATTAATTCATCAGAAACTGGGTGAAACTGCATGTCTTGTACAATACATTTAATTTTTTTCTCTCCAACTTGAATCTCTGCTAATTTAAAATCTGGGGTAAAAATCAAATCTTTAAACTGCTTTGGAGTGGCTGCAAAGTGGATTGTTTCCTTTCCACCATATACAATCCCTGGAACCAGACCTTCTCTTCTAGTTGCTTTTGCGCCTTTTTTGCCAGTGAAAGTTCTTTCTTGAGATACTATAGTAACTGATTCCATATGAATTTCTTTAATAACTATATAAAAATAGATTCTTTTCGCTAAAATGAACGCAAAGATAGTCATTTTTCTACTTATTTTCCAAAAAATCTAGGGAAATAAGAAAAATGTTATTTGTAGTAGGTAAGAGCCTTGAATTATTATTTTTTATTCAACAAAAAGGGCTGAAATACTTCTGTGCTCATGTGTGTTACGGATCGCTCTTGCAAATAGCTTGGCGGTGGTTAAAACTTTGATCTTTTCAGACTTTTGCTTTAGTGGAATTGTATCACAAACGATCAATTCCTTAAGTTGAGATTTTTCAATATTTTCGTAAGCTTTACCAGACAAAACTGGGTGCGTACAAAATGCACGAACACTATTGGCTCCTTTTTCCACGAGCGCATCTGCTGCTCTGCACAATGTCCCTGCGGTATCCGCCAAATCGTCCATCAATATAACATCAGCTCCTTCCACATCTCCGATTACGGTCATACCAGCAATTTCATTGGCCACCTTTCTGTACTTATCACAAATCACCAATGGGCGTTCAAAATATTTAGCATAAGTCCTGGCACGTTTTACTCCTCCAACATCCGGGGATGCAAAGGTTACATGTTCTAAATTCATTTTAGAAATATAAGGCATAAAGATCGCCTCGCTTTTTAAATGATCTACCGGGATATCGAAAAAACCTTGAATTTGGTCCGCGTGCAAATCCATCGTCATGATGCGATTAGCACCAGCAGCTTCAATCAAGTTGGCGATAAGTTTTGCTGAAATCGGAACCCGCGGTTTGTCTTTTCTATCTTGTCGCGCATAACCAAAGTATGGGATAACCGCAGTGATGTATCCAGCAGAAGCACGCTTCGCCGTATCAATCAATAACAGCAACTCCATTAAATTATCAGCGGGAGCAAAAGTAGATTGTATGAAGAAAACATAAGATCCACGAACGGATTCATTGATCACTGGCTGCATTTCTCCATCGCTAAATTTGAAAAGCGATTTATTTCCTAATGGATAGCCATAATAGTCAGCAATTTTTTCTGACAAATATTCCGAGTTCGTTCCAGAAAATAATTTTACCGATGTCATCTCTAAATATTTTCTAGCCAGATCAACTTCTGTAATAAGTAGAATCCGACTAAGTTTTCTCTATTAAAATGATCCAAAGATTTCATTCTGAAAATAGAAAAACAAGTTTCAATTTAAAGAGGTCAAAACTTTAGAAAACTTCAAGTAAAATAAATGTGATTAAGATCTCTGCAAAGGTACAAACTTTCGAAAGAAATAATGACAAAAGAACTTGCTCAAAAATTGAAATGTAAACAACAAGCAACTTCCATTTCCCATTTAGAAAAATCCTTCTTTAAATATGGAAAACTTACTTTAAAAATCAGATTTAAATATGCCTTTGGACGAATAAACCCATTCATTAGTCGAGAGATAGGAGGGACTCGTAAATTTTAACTTATATTTATAGATGAGTAACACCTTTTTTATCAAAAGGGAAGATTTTAAGATTAAGCCGATCAAATTATGTACTTATTAGTTTTCGGAGAGTGGTGGCAAACGTTGACAGGACCTCAGCAGATTTTCTGGGGGATCTCTATCGTATTTTCAGTTCTATTTATCATTCAGTTTGTCTTGAGCTTGATTGGACTTGATTTCGACACAGATACTGACATTGATATAGATGCGGAAGGGGGAAGCTCAGATGGATATAGCCTAGATACGGACTTCACTATTTTATCTGTTAGAAGTATCATTGCATTTTTTACTTTTTTTGGTTGGACTGGCGTTTTCGTATTGAACGCTGGAGGGAGTGTCCTAACAGCAGTAGGAATAGCCTCCTTATCTGGATTTGCCGCAATGTTTGTTGTAGCTTATATGTTATTTTTGTTTTCAAAACTTGGTGAAGATGGAACTGGAGATTTGAATCAAGCTATTTACAATAAAGGAGAAGTTTATCTTTCTATACCTGCAAATAAAAATGGTACAGGAAAAATTCATGTAAAAATCAAAGGTTCATTAAGAGAATTGGATGCAGTGAGTGATGGAGATGCAATCCCGACTGGTGTTCCAATCAGAGTTGTAGAAATATTGAATGAAAATATTGTACTGGTCGAACCAGCAGAAAGGTTTTTACCCGAAGGATAATTTACAAAACAAACAATTTTCAATAATTAAAAGTCGTAGCGATTTGTCAACGATGGTTACAAAATACTGTCACTTTAAACAACAGAAATAATCTGCTGCCTTTACTTTGAACAAGTCTGCGCGTCTCCAACAAAATCAACAATATGCTAGAAGGAGGTTTAATCTTTATCATTGCCATCATTGGCTTGATCATCTTAATGATCTTATTTCTTGTCTCTCGTTATAAACGATGCCCATCTGATAAAATCCTTGTCATCTATGGACGTACAGGAGCAGGCTCTGCCAAAACCTTAGCCGGAGGAGCAGAATTTGTATGGCCTGTAATTCAGGATTTTGAATACATGGATTTAACGCCAATTTCTATTGACGTAGATTTGAGAGGAGCTTTGAGTAAGCAAAACATACGAGTCAATGTACCATCAAGATTTACAGTTGGTATTTCCAACCAGGAAGGAGTAATGCAAAATGCTGCAGAACGTTTGCTGGGACAATCCAGGGATCAAATCAGAGACATTTCAAAAGATATTATTTTCGGACAACTAAGATTGGTCGTTGCAACAATGGACATTGAAGAAATTAACTCCGATAGAGATAAATTCTTAACCAATGTCGCTACCAATGTTGGGGCTGAGCTTCGCAAGATCGGACTATCTTTGATCAACGTAAACGTTACCGATATCCAAGATGAATCCGGCTACATTGAAGCTTTAGGAAAAGAAGCTGCAGCCAAAGCAATCAATGATGCGAAAATGAGCGTAGCACAAAAGAATAGAGATGGATCTATTGGAGAAGCCAACGCCAACCAAGATCAAAGAACACAGGTGGCAGCTGCAATTGCTCAAGCAGAAATTGGAGAGGCAGATGCCCGTTCTAAAACTATTGATGGTCAAAATATTGCCGCTATTTCTATTGCTGCATCGAATGCTGAAAGAAGAATAAAAGAAGCAGAAGCATTGCGGATTGCCATCGCTTCTGAAAAGATTCAAACAGCAAAAGCCCTTGAAGAATCTTATACTGCTGAGACATTGGCAGAGGATGCTAGAGCAAAAAGAGAATTGGCAACCAAAGAGGCGGATGTGATTGTACTTGCTAAAATTGAAAAAAGAAAATTAGAGATTGAAGCAGAGGCAGAAGCAGAACAAACTAGACGATTAGCCAGAGGGGAAGCAGATGCCATTTTCATGAAAAAAGAAGCTGAGGCAAAAGGTTTGTATGAAATACTGCAAAGCCAAGCACAAGGTTTTGATAAAATAGTGAAAGCCACTGGTGGAAGCTCCAAAGATGCTGTTCTCATGCTAATCGCAGACAAGCTAGAAGGTTTGGTAAAAACCCAAGTGGATGCCATCAAGAATATTAAAATCGATAAAGTAACGGTTTGGGAAGGAGGAAATAATGAAGGGGAAGGAAACTCTACTTCCAAATTTGTCTCTGGTCTTTATAAATCTGTACCGCCATTGAATGATTTATTTAACATGGCTGGAATGGATTTACCTCAATATTTAGGAAAAGACGCCAATACAGAACAGGCCAAAGCAATAGAATTGCCACAGCCTAATGCGGAAGATTCGCAAAAGGAAGAGGAATAATTGGACAATTAATAAGTATTTATTAATTTTAAAACGTTGATCTTCAACAGTTCTTAGTCTGAAACACTCAATCCTTCCAAAGATTGTGAAATATATTTGGAGCTTGACTCTAAAAAAGCAAATGACTAGGCATCCTTCGGGATGCCTTTGTTTATTCAAGTTGTTTAAAAATACCTTATTTGGACAGAATTTTGATTTATTGACTTAGGGACGGATAAAAGATAGATCGATTTATTTCCGTCAAACCATATAATGTCATTTAAAAGCTAATAAGAGTCCGAAATAAATCGGAATTTTAAAGCATTCCAAAACACCATAGCCTCTCTGATCTAAGATCGTTTTAATACATTCCCAAAAGCTAAACAATAATTAAGCTCGCATTAATTACTTAGGATGATATCTAAACTTCAAAGTTTTCTAGTCATGTTATTTTTTGCTCCATTCTTATGTCTGGGGCAAGCAGATAGCCTTTATGCAGAATTCGCGGCAGACGCAACCGCTGGCTGCGCACCCATTTCTATTCGATATTTTGATCTTTCTGCAGACAGCGTTATCTCTTGGAATTGGAGTTTTGAAGGCGGAAATCCTGCTAGCTCTACTTTACCGGACCCTGTTATCGATTATGATTCGGCAGGAGTCTTTTTGACATTTTTAGAAGTTTCAGATGGGTTTACAACAGCTATCGATTCTGTTTTCATCAATATATCCGAGCCAGCGCCAGAAACAAATTTCACCTTCGAATTCAATAACCTCACAGTAGACTTCCAAAACTTAACAACAGGTTCTGACAATTACAGCTGGGATTTTGGTGATGGTGATTTTAGCATAGAAGAAAACCCTTCTCACACTTTTCAGCAAGAAGGAATTTATATTGTAAAATTGAAAGCCAGCAATAGTTGTAGCTCAGTAACGTATACAGACGTTGTGGTTATTGAATGTTGCCATGAAATCCCGAACTATACGGCCAATGATTTTATTCTTCCTTATGATGGACAATTTCGACCAGGCTCCAACCTAGGATATTTTCCTCCTTGGACAGACAGAGAATTAGCAGATATCGCTGCAGGTAATGATCAGTTGAATTTGCCAGGCGTTGGTGTTAAATCCATCAGACCAGGCTTGCCGGAACATTTTCTAGAAGAATATGGATACGATGCTCGATTTGATATTTACAACCACTTTACCACACTTGGCTTGGAGGACAATACCGTTGTTGTTGGTTTTCCTTCAGAAGAACACCGAGACACGACCAACTTTTGTCCAGATGAGCAATCCGAGATGTTTGCCAATATGTATGCAGATATTTGGGACAATGGCGAGAATGGAACACCGGTAAATGACAGTAATTACTATGCGCTTTATTTATATAAATTAGTCAACCTTTATAAAGGAAATGTAAAATTTTGGGAAATCTGGAACGAACCAGGTTTTGATTATACTTTTGTAACGGCTTATTTACCACCGGGTGTTGAAGGCAATTGGTGGGAAAACAATCCTGATCCTTGTGATTACAAATTAAGGGCACCAATTTTCAATTATGTGCGCCTGCTCAGGATCAGTTACGAAGTCATCAAATACGTCGATCCTGACGCCTACGTTACTTTAGCCAGTGTGGCTTATCCAGCTTTCTTGGATGCTATTTTGAGAAACACAGATAACCCTAACGAAGGTATTGCAACAACAGACTATCCGTTTAGTGCAGGAGCTTATTTTGATGTCATTGCCATTCATTCCTATCCTCATTTCGATGGCACATTGAGTGAATGGAATCAAGAAATTTTAGACTTTGATTATTTCCGTCATACGGATCAAGCGATTACAAGTATTCCGGTAACGCAAGATACTTTCCAACATGTCCTTTCACAATATGGATATGATGGAGAAACCTTTCCTGAAAAGAAATGGATTATAACGGAAACAAATGTTCCCCGAAAGTCATTTCAGAATTATATCGGCTCTGAAGAAGCGCAGATTAATTTCATTATGAAAGTCTACATCGAATCTGTTCGAAGAAATTTTCTTCAAATGCATGTATACGATATGGCAGAATCTCATGACATTGATGAAGCGGTAAATGAATTTCAAGTCATGGGATTGTTTCAGGTTCTTTTTGGAATTTTCCCTTATACCTATGAGACCAACAATATGGCGTATGCATATAAGACCATGTCGGATGAACTTTTCGACGGCACTTATGATGCTGAAAAAACCGCAGAGCTTGGATTAACCAATGATATGGACGGAGCCGCCTTTTTAAATAAAGACGGCAACTACGCTTATGTGCTTTGGGCCAAAACAACGGAAGACATGTCTGAGGTCGCTTCTGCTAGTTATAGTTTCCCTGCATCAATGGGAATCTCATCCATAGAAAAACAAGAATGGGATTTTTCATTGACTGAGACACTAGACACCATAGCAAGTACATCCATTACTTTGACCGGCACGCCTATTATATTGGTAGATAAAAATTTAACAATAGACGTTTTGCCTGCTGCAGATTTTAGCTTCTCCGAAGAAACAGGTTGCGTACCTGCAACTATTCAATTCAACAACGAATCATCAACAAATGTAGATTCTTTAGTTTGGATTTTTGAAGGCGGAAATCCTGCTTTCTCTAATGATCCAAACCCATCTGTCATTTATGCAACTCCGGGCCTATACGACGTTAGTTTAACTGTCTTTAATTCGGTTGGGGAAGATGTAAAACAGGTGAGTAATTTAATTGATATAAATCAAGAAGTTCCAGTGGCAGGATTTACTCTAGAGATATTCGATAGAGAAGTTTCTTTTGCGAACACTTCGACCAACGCCACACACTTTTCATGGAACTTAGGAGACTTGAATGTTTTTACAGAAAACAATCCAACCCACACCTACCCTACTCCTGGTGTTTTCAACATTGTCTTGACTGCTTACAACGCTTGTGACTCAAGCACGGCATCTCAAACTATAGTTATTTCACCAGATGATTTTCCACCCATTCCTGATTTCAGCTCAGATATTCAAAACAGCCTTTGCTATCCTGCAACGGTTCAATATCAAGATGAGTCTTCTGAAAACGCAAATTCATGGTTTTGGGTATTTGATGGTGGGACACCTAACACTTCTACCGAACAGAATCCTCTTGTAACCTATGACACCCCAGGAAGCTTTTTCGTAACCTTAATGGCTTCAAATGGAGCAGGAGGTGCTCAAGCTTATGAAGCAGATTGGATTACCGTTGATACTTTTCCAGTTCCGATAGCTGACTTTGAGTTAACGGTTGATAGTATGCGTATTTCTCTCGTTAATAGTTCACTAAACAGCACTTCATATGAATGGAATTTTGGTGATGGAAATTTCAGTTCCTTAGAAAACCCAACTCATACCTATGCAACTGGGGGAACCTATACGGTGTCTCTGACCAGTACAAATCTTTGTGGCACCAACACACATGATTTTGAAATAACAATTGAATCTTTACCAATTGCTAATATTGGTATCTCTTCTTCTATCTTGTGCGGGCCTTCTTATGAAGTAGAATACTTTGACAACTCTTCTGCAAATCCAACCAGTTGGTCTTGGGAATTCCCAGGTGGATTTCCTTCCAACTCTGTGGATCAGAATCCAATCGTGAGTTATCCAAATCCGGGTGTTTATAACGCATCTTTAATTGTATGGAATGACATTGGATCAGACACAATTTTTGTAGAAAATATTGTTGAAACAATAGAAGATCCGATAGCAAATTTTGGTTTTGAAATAAATGACTTAAATGTGGTTTTCAGCGATAGTTCGTTAAACTCCAACACATACAATTGGGAATTTGGAGATGGGAATTCAAGTGATGAAATTAACCCTTCTCATAATTATCAAAACGAAGGCACTTACACGGTTACCTTGAACGTAAGCAATGCTTGTGCTACGATTGGCTATAGCGAGACATTCACACTCTTACTGCCTCCCGTTGCCAATTTCAATTTTGATCCGATAGAAGGATGTGATCCAAGTACGATACAATTTTCTGACTTGACCAGTTCAAATCCTATTTCCTGGCAATGGTCTTTCCCAGGTGGAATACCTGAGACTTCTGACTTGCAAAATCCAGAGGTCACCTATGCATCAGGTACCTATTCCGTTGAACTAATTGCAACAAATAGCACTGGCAGCGATACACTTCTATTGAATGATGCAATTACAATCGGTGATGTTCCTACAGCTGCTTTTGACTTTACTGGAACAGAAGCGACTTTCGACTTCACCAATAATAGCGTTGATGCGATAACCTACGAATGGGATTTTGGAGATAGTAATACTTCTCAACTAGAAAACCCAAACCATGCTTATGATTCATCAGGAATGTATACCGTTCGTTTGATTGCAGCAAATGATTGCGGATCTGATACGATACAACAGGAAGTAGATGTTTTTATTACTTCAAATAATGAAATCGCAACTCTTGAAGAATTTTTGGTTTACCCAAATCCAACAAACGGAAAATTTATCCTTCAAATAAAAGGACAATCCATTCGAGAAATCAATTTGGACATTTACAATATTCTTGGACAAAGTATACTAAAAGAAATCCTTCCTTTCCAATCAGGACAATTGCAAAAATCAATTGATTTAGGAAATAGAGGATCAGGTACTTATCTAATTCATTTACAAATTGATGGTCAGAATCTATTCAAAAAAATAATTTTGCATACTGAATGATCGAGTCTCAATGTTGAATGTATCTTGCACAGAAATAAAATACTTGGCTCTTCATAAATACTAAAAGACTATCTTTGCGCCTCTGTATTTTCAAACATTTCAGCAGTCGATCAAACAAAAAACCTATTGAGTCAAATCCAACATTATGAAGAGAAAGCCCCAAAGCTTGACAATTGGGTTATGCTCTTTTTTCTCGCACTGGTCTGGGGAAGTTCCTATATTTTAATTAAAAAAGGACTAGAAGTTTTCGCACCAGTTCAAGTGGCTACCCTTCGCATTTGCATATCAGCTCTTGCTTTTCTTCCGCTGTTTATCTCTCGGTTTAAAAACATTAAACGGGAACAACTAAAATACCTACTCATTGTTGGTTTTGCAGGAAGTGGAATTCCCGCTTTTTGCTTTGCGTTCGCACAAACAGAAATCAGTAGTTCCATAGCAGGTGTACTCAGTTCCCTGACGCCTTTATTTACTTTAGTTTTGGGAATCCTCTTTTTTAAACGGCCTACAATTTGGTTGAAAATATTAGGCGTTATTATTGGATTAGGCGGAGCCATATTTTTGATTATTTTTGGAAAATCCGCTGGTATTGAAGGAAATCTATGGTATGGGCTATTGGTCGTATTCGGTTGTCTGATGTATGCAACAAGTGTGAATACTGTCGGTAGTTATTTGCAAGATTTGGATAGCAAAACCATTAGCGCTGTTTCCTTTTTCATGATTGGAATTCCTGGGTTTCTTTACATGGGATTTAGTGGCATACCACAAGTGCTTACGAATGTTGAAGGAGCGTGGACCGCTTTGGGTTACATTACTTTACTGGCCCTTTTCGGAACTGTATTGGCTTCTGTTTTATTCTTTAAATTGGTGCAAGACACTTCTCCTATTTTTGCTTCCATGGTGAGTTACTTAATTCCATTGATTGCTTTGGTCTGGGGACAAATAGATGGAGAGTCAATTACGCTATTCCACTTCGCTGGGATGGTCTTGATTTTGATAGGTGTATATATTTCAAGAAAATAATTTTTACTAAAATGTCTCAAAGAATCCCTTCTCTATTTATTGCTCCTAGTGAATTGCACGGACGTGGCGTTTTTACCGGAGAGGCCATTCCCAAAGGCAGTATTATTGAAATTTGTCCAGTCCTCGTATTGAGTTCCGATGACTTATTGAGAATAAAAGAAACCATGCTTTACGATTATTACTTTGAATGGGGAGAAGAACGGTCTGGAGCAGCTTTAGCACTGGGCTTTGGATCTATTTACAACCATTCTATTGCTCCTAATGCAAAATACATGGTGGATTTTGAAGCTCAAAACTTAGAGATACATTGCATTCAGGATATTGAAGCAGGAGAGGAAATTAAATTCAACTATAACGGATCTCCGGAAAGCAAAGAATTGGTTTGGTTTGAAAAAGAAAAGGGATCGCAAAAGAGATAGGGAAAGTAAGACTTTTAAGGTATCATTTAAACCAAGAAGCGTATTTCAAATAATTATCAGCTACACGTTGAATTTGTCCATCAATTAAATCCTTTCCGAGTGGCTTTATTTTCTTTGCAGGTACTCCAGCATATAGGTAGCCCGTTTCTAGTCTAGCGTTTTCTAAAACTACTGCCCCCGCAGCTATCAAAACATTCGATTCCACTACTGCGTGATCCATCACAATTGCACCCATTCCAACCAACACTTTATCGTGTAATGTACAACCATGAATGATGGCTTTGTGGCCGATAGAAACTTCGTCCCCAATCACTGTAGCCGCTTTTTCAAACGTACAATGAATCACCGCTCCATCTTGAATGTTGACTTTATTTCCAATTACAATAGAATTGACATCGCCACGGACTACAGACTGATACCAGACGGAACAATCTCTGCCCATTTTGACATTGCCAATAATCGTTGCGTTTTCAGCGAGAAAACAATTCTCCCCAAATTCTGGCGTAAAGCCTCGAACCGTTTTTATCAATGCCATTTAAAAAGATTAATATAGGTTGGATGAAGTTAGATGCAACTAGCCTTTCAAAGGCTTCATGGTATATCCTGCTCTACGCAATAAAGAAATCACACCAAGGTCTCCGCCAAGATGACCGGCCCCGACTGCAAAAAAAGTCTTCTTCTCTGTCATCATTTTTTCCATTATTGGAATCCAGTTTTTATTTCTATTAATCAAAAGCAACTCATCATAATCGCCAAGGCCTCCTTCATCGGTATCAAACATTGCTTGCATTCCTGCCAGATCCTGTGCTTTGTACAATTCAACCATGTCCGCAAACTGGTCGCCGCCTGTAGAATCTGTTTTCAAACTTTCTACTAACATATCTGCTTGTACTTCATAAGGAATAGAATCAAACATAGTCATCTGGAATTCTATCGTTTCAAGACCCGCCATTTCCATTTCTTCTTCTTGTGCCATGGTCATAAATTCCATTTCATAAGAAACCACATCTCCTGATCCCATTGGATTTGCTTCCATATCTCCGCTAGCAAAAGTTGACAAAAACATTGGTTTTACCCGTTCCAATAAAAACAAAGGCAAACCCGCTTCTTCGAAATGTTTTTTCACCAAAGCATAATCTGTCTCATTCATCAAATCTTTTAAACGTTTGCCATCTTCCATCATGACTTTCGAAATCAAAGAAAAAAGAATACTCATATCATTCATTTCTTCCATATTAATTTCAAAAGTAACCCGCTCAGAATCTTTAAAAGCAGACTTAGTAGGTTCATTCAAAAAGAAATCATCTTTGCCTATCATGTGAATCGTCCCATATAAATAGGAAGGGGAAGCCAGGTCATTTCCGGTGATTTCCCAAAGAAGTGAATTTTCAAGTTTCTCCGAAATGGCTTCTGTTGGTACAGTTTGTTGAGCGCTTAATTGGCCAACAAATAAAAAGGCTATGAGAAGAGTAAGTAATTTATTCATTTTCAGATTTCAATTATTATTATCAATTTCCTGAATTATGCTCAGAAGAATGTGAATGTCTTCAAAAAACTCATTGACGAGGTCAAAGCTGACATTCGAACTAAAAATATAAGGTTCCAGAATGTCTTTTGGTTCAGTGACCCCTATATAAATCTCATTTTGAACAAACGAAATAAATAGTTCTTTGTCCGTTTTCAAGTGAAAATCCACCATTGCTTCCTGAATTTCAGGATTTAGTACGTTCTCAAGCGGTATTCCGGGGGTAGCATAGGTTGTAAATAACTCTCTGAAGGATTCATTGTAGATGTAATTATCAACATTTTGTCCTCTTCGAGAGATAAACCTTTTTATTGAACGCGTCAAGTGTTGTTTTAATTTTCTTGGCCAAACAATAATTTCTCCGTTAAGTTGAGTAGGAAATTGCGTGTGTAAGAAGACACCTTGAAAGATTTCTTCCCAAGCATTCCTTACTCTTGATGGCTCTTTTACCCGAAGTTCACACATTTTAAAATCCAACTCCCCTATTTTTCCATAAATCAGGTCTTCTCCCTTATATTGAAAACGGTCCAATTTAAAAAACAAGCTGGCTTGAAATTTTTCTTTTGGAATCCGACCATTCGCATCATAGTATAAGGTACCAAAGTTCAATCCGTCATCAATAAAGTCAAGGATTAATTTGACCACATTGGGTTTGAATTTTATTCTAAATTGTCTGATTCGATAAAAAAGGAAGGTGAGTAAAATGCCTAATGGAATGGAGGCAAGCATGGTAAAAAGGAAAAGTCCAGAATAAATTTGAATAGCAAAAAGGAGGAAAAGATAAAGAATGGAAAGGATCATCAGGTTGATAAACCCTTTGCGTTGATTTTCTAATCTCAAAAGCTCAGGATGTATACTGTTGTTGTAATAAATCCTAAAAGCTTCAAAACGCTTCATTTCTTAGCAATTGAAATTAGGGAGGAAAAGTTAAAAACAAAAAGCATGAACGTCAACAAATTTTAGTTTTCGCTTATCTTTCCATTCTTTTCTTCATATTCATTGATCCATTGCGATACAGCATTTCCAATAATGTCTTTCATGTAAGCATTATTTTTCCTTGCTATTTTCTTGAGCAATTCTAGTTTCTTTCTATCGTAAACAAAGGTTACTCTTTTTTTAGCAGAAGCAATATAAACTTCTTCTGGTGGTAAGTCTATGGTTTTACGAATCAAGGCATCAAGCCCAAATATGTTTTTACTTTGAGGTTCTGCAGCTGGTCTAGAAATCTTTGGACCTCCTTTAGATTTCTTTTCTTTTTTCTCATAAATAGAAGAAGAGAATAAAGAATCAAGATCAGAAGTAAAACTTTTCCCAGCTTTTCGTTTTGTTTTTTTACTTTTTTTAAATTCTTTTTTCGGCTTAGCCTGTTTTTTATCTTCTACCAAAAGAGGACTTCTATCTTCAAAGTCCTTTTCGATACCTGATGCACCAAATAGAGAATCTAAACCGTCTGTAAATCTTTTTTTTGCCACGTTTAATAAGTACTGTGATAAGTGTGACCTTAACCGGTGAAAAAATGGGGTTCTCTTATGCTTCTACTTCCACACGCTCCAATATTTCTTTACACAAGGCTAAATAATCTTGTGCACCATTACTTTTGCTATTGTAAGCGAAAATATCACATCGTTGTGCTGGAGCTTCTGCAAGCGCTACGTTATCTCTAATTAGCGTTTTGAAAACTTTTTCACCGAAATACTTATGAATGGTTTGGACAACATCTCTGTTCAATACTTTTCTTGCATCGTACATTGTTGCAATTACACCACCTATTTCTAGTTTTTTATTTAAGCGGAATTTTACCTTGTCAATAACCTGTTTGATTTTAGTAAGACCTTGAAGTGCCAAGAATTCTGTTTGTAATGGTATGTAAACATAATCACTACAAGTCAATGCATTCAAAGTAAGCAAACCCAATGAAGGAGGACAATCAATAATGATAAAATCATAATCCTCTATGACCGGTTCAAATAATTCTCTAAGAATATATTCTCGACCAGCTTCATTGACCAATTCCATTTCTGCACCGGACAAGTCCAAAGTAGAAGGGACTATGTCAAATCTTTCCCGTACAGTAAACGGTACCAATTCACATTCACCTTTTATGGCTTCGTAGATAGAATATTTTTGTCGTGGAACACCTAAAGAAAGGGTGAGATTGGCTTGCGGATCTAAATCGATGAGAAGAACTTTTAATCCTAATTCAACCATTCCTGCACCAATATTAATGACGCTTGTCGTTTTTCCTACACCACCCTTGTGGTTTAATAAGGAGATTATTTTTCCCATGATAGTATGTTTAATGTTTCAGTAGTGTGGTGAAATTAATAAAATTTTGACTATATCAAATAAGTTCGCCCTCAATTTTGTACTAAAACACCCAATTGTGGAAAACTTTTTTAAAATCACATAGGTAAACAGTTGTTTTTCCAAATTTTTAAACCTTGACTAGATTCTTTAGCAATCTCTTCGGAATAAATCCTTTTTTTAAATTTTGAACGCGACTTCCTTTATCTAAACCAATCTTTCCTCTTCAAACTTTTACAACAAAAAATTAATAAACATTTTGTTTATTTAAATAATTTGTTTTAATTTGTGGCAACAAAAGGGATCATACTTCGATATACTTTTAAATAATTCAGGAAAATTAAACACTAGCATCATGATCAGAGAAGACAGAATACAACTTAACGACAGATTTATTCAGGTTTTTAACTTATTACAAGAAAGAGGGGATGTAGTATTGAACGATCGGAGTGGCAAAGGTATGGGAGATTTCGCTGAGCGAATTCTAGGCAATAGAGCTTATGGTCATATCGTACGCGCTTTTTTGAATGAAGACGATAAAAGAGTAATTGATTACCGCCATGCAAGAACAATCTGTAGGGAATTTGGTGTAAATGAATCTTATCTTATAGATGGGATTGGTACTCCTTTTGGCATAGAATTGCCTCAAATGGATCGAGCAAATACAGTATATCCACAAGGCAACATTCTTTTCACTTCAGTTCAGGCTTTTGCAGGATCAGGTGAAGCTGCAGGTGGCCAAAGTGCAGAGGACAATCAATACTTCGCTGTTCCAGGAATTGCAGGAAGTGGCTTAGTAGCTTTTCCGATTGAAGGAGATAGCATGAATCCTATTATCAGCAATGGTGATACAATTATCTGTCGAGAAGTAAGATCTCTTGATGAGATTAAAGACAACGAAATATATACCGTCAAAATCAATGGTTCTCTTTGGGTTAAACATGTTCAAAAAATGTACAACAACCGAGGAAAAATCAATAAGCTAAAATTGATTTCTGCCAACCATCTTGAATTTGATGCCTTTGAAGAAGATGTGAATGAAACGACAAAACTATATAAAGTCATTTCTATTATTCACAACCTTTAATCCAATTCATTATTCTTCAATAAAACTTTAAACTAATTCTTCCAGCCTTTCGATTTTCAAATCTAATTGTCAATTCAACAAGTAGGTTATAGGATTGCTGGTTGTAATTAGAACAAAACCTTAAACCAATTGGAATTTGAGTTTTCGAATTCCATTTAACACCGAAACTCCTCGGTATCCAATTCTTAAAATACTGTTTATAACTTTTTGTTCAGGAACATGCAAATAATAAGTTGAAACAAAGGTGGGGAATTGTTTTTTCTTTAATCAAGTTAAAAAACACAGACATAGCCGTAGCTATGGCGAGTATTTTTAACGACGAGTAAAGGAAAAAGAAACCCCAAACTGTTATAAGTTATTGTTTTCAAGTTCCTTCACGACATCAACGTCATTAAGCCTGAACATTCATTATCTGAGATTATGCATAAAAGCAATAGAGTTGAATTAAATACTAGATTCGAAGAAGTGTATAATTTGCTAAAAAGCAAAGGGGAAATCATCAAGAATGATCGTCAGAAAAGTAAAATGGCTTTCGCTGAAAAATTGGGAACCAAAGGACATATCGTTGATCTGTACCTAAAAGGAAAAAGGAAAATCACTTATGAACAAGTAAAAAAACTGTGTTCTTTCTATGAAGTAAACGAAGAATATATGTTCCAAGGAAAAGGAACTCCCTTTTCTGATTCAAACAAAAATGGTGAAAATTCTGAACCAGAAAAATTGCAAAATGCGTTGGGAATAAATTTTTCAACAAACGTACTATTTACAAATATTGAAGCTTTTGCTAGCAATACCGTTAGTGCCAATTTGTGGGAAGAAAACCACACTTTTCAAATTCCGGGAATGTATGGTGACTTGGTCGCATTTAATATCAACGGGAATAGTATGGCACCAACAATTTTAAACGGAGATACCGTCATTTGCCAACCCTTATCCAATAACGATGAAATATTAGAAGGGGAAATCTATGCTGTAGTAAGTGATCAATCTGTTTGGGTAAAAAGAGTGAAAAGAGATTTTAGCAAATCTCATAGTTGGACTCACTTCAAGTTGATTTCTGATAATTTCGAAGAATTTCCTCCATTTTCTATTGAGAAAAACGAAGTAAGAAAAATACTAAAAGTAAAGAGAAGGTTGACTGGAGTTTTTTAAAATCCTAAAGGAACTCATCTCTTTGGAGAGCTAAAAAAATATACAAATAGATCGAATTTAATGTCTCTTTAATTATATCCTGCTGTTTTTTGATTCAAAACTCTCGGCTTCGGCTGGGAGTTTTTCTTTTCTTGATTATCTATTAGAAGAAACCTCGTACAACATAATTCCTGCAGCAACAGAAACATTCAAAGAATCTATTTTGCCACTTTGAGGAATAATAAATAATTCATCAGCTTTCGACCGGATGGAAGGACTAATTCCTTCCCCTTCCGAACCTACGATCAAAGCCAAAGGCCCTTTTAGATCAAACTCTTTCAATTTTTTATCCGCAGCCAAATCACTGGCAAGAACAGACAAACCAGATAGTTTCAAATAGTCAATTGCATTTACTAAACTACTGACTCTACAAACTGGAATACTTAGCAATGCTCCTGCAGACGTTTTGATGGCTTCTGCATTTATCAAAGCAGCTCCTTTATCCGGGATAATTAAAGCATGTGCGCCAAAAGCTTCAGCAGACCTGGCTATTGCACCAAAATTTCTGACATCAGTAACACCATCTAATATCATAAACAAAGGTGTTCCCGACTGTTCATAAACCATCGGCAAAACGTCTTCAATTTTGTAATAAGAAATTAACGAAATTATAGCAACGATTCCTTGATGATTTCCAGTACTGAACTTATTGAGTTTTTCTTTTGGTACAACAGAAAGCGGAATAGAGTGAGTCCTACACAATGACCTAACTTCCTTCTCAAATTCACCCCTTATACCACGTTGAAAAACAACCTTATCCAACTGAGTGCCATTCTGTATCGCCTCAGTAACAGCATTCCGTCCATAAATAATCTGTTGTTTCCCTTTTTGATTTTGCATTGGATTAACGTTAGTTAAAACAAAGAAACAAAAAAGTCTTTGAGCGAACACCACCCAAAGACTTCTCTTTAAATATATTTAAGATTGTTTACTCTTCCTCTGAACTAATATCGTTATCTACTTTGGGTTTAAATTCCTCAATCGCAGCTTCGATTTTATCCCCTACAACTTCAGCAACTGCTTTCACAGTATCAATAACGTCTTCGATGGATTCACCCAATGTCGCAGTTAATGCTTCAGAAACAGAATCATTTCCAGGCTTTTCAACTTTTTTATCTTTCTTTAAAATACCAATTTTTTCGGCAGCCTTTTGAATATCTCCTTCCTTCCCAGCTCTACTCTTCTCAGCCTCTTTAATCTCCTTGGCTATTTTATTAGCAGCCTCTTTTTTGGCTTCTTCGACTTTATCCTTTTTAGCTTGACGAGCAACTTTAGCAGCCAATGAATCTTTTCTTTTTTGAAGATCTATTTTGGTTTGCATCATATCCTCAAGTTTTTCCTCTTTGGATCGAACACGCTCCTCAATCATTTTAATCTTTGCTTGACGAATTTGCATTTCTAACTGGCCATCAGTAGTTGCTACCTTTCGCTTTTGGAAAGCCAATTCATCTTTATCTCTATGAATAGACTTTTCCATTTTTTGAACAGCATTCATTAAGCCATCATAACGACGATTCAACCTATCAACAGGAGAGCTTTCATTTCCTGAACTCGGTCCAAAACGTTTGTCTTTTACTGTCTTAAAAGCACCGTCCAATTTTTCCCAAACTTTATTCCTATGCTCTCTACTGAACTTTGTCTCTTTAAATGATTTTTGAATTTTTTTCAAATCTTCAAAAATGCCATTCAGATTCATTCCATCTACAACACGCTTTTCAATATCCTGAAGATTTTGCATGAAAGCGTCGTAATGTACTTTGGATGCTGCATTAAATTCTTCATCCAAAGATGCACGCATCCCTTTCATTTTACCAAAAAGTTCATTCGTGCTATCCCTTAATGAATTGGCATGATCTCGAAATAAATTTCGTTCTCTTACTTGAGATTGGACTTTAGACCAAAAAGTTTTGAGTGAGTTCCAAGTAGCGGAATCATAAGAAGACAATTGTTCAATTTTCTCTTTTAGGTCGGTAAGCTCAGTTTGATAGGCATCATTCAATTTGGTAGAAAGTACAACAAAGTGCCACTCTGTTTGAGCCCTTTGGACAATATCACTTCGCTCAACTTTTAAGTTATCGGGCAAAATGCTTTCTGCAATTGTCAATTCACGAGCAATATGTTGATGTCCTTCTGGAAATTCAACAGTTTTTCCATTTCTCCAGTCACCTAACATCGACTTCGTAAATTCTTCAGTTGCCAGAGTTTCAGGAAAAACATAAATGTCAACAGCATTATCATCTGCTCGCAATTGCATTCCTATTAATACTCTTTCTTCTTTCTCGTTGGCACCCCAAAATACTAATTTGGTTTTCATCTTTTACAGTGTATTTTTTTCTAAAATCTGTTCGTAAAATCTTATTACAGTAGGTTTACCATTTTAATAATGGCATACAGGCAATTTTCTCAAACTTATCAGTAGTTAACTTTCTTGTACTCTGTGAATTCTTTACAATTTAACTAAAAACATATAAAAGAGCTGGAAAACTTTCCAAAATCAATTTATAAGTATCAAAAATTGCTAATTTTTAAGTCTGAATCAGCCTTCAAATTAACTTACTTTTGATAATCCTACAAGCTTGTTTTCAACTAAATAAGTAGCTATTTGTACAGCATTTGTTGCAGCTCCCTTTCTTAAATTATCTGCTACAATCCACATGTTTAACGCATTTTCAGCAGAATCATCTCGTCTTATCCGACCAACAAAGACTTCATCTCTATCCTTTGAAAACAAAGGCATCGGGTAATTGAATTTATCATTTTCATTCTGAACGATTATTCCTTCAGTATTCTTTAACAATTGCTTTACCTCTTCCACTTCATAAGCTTTCTTAAACTCAACGTTTACAGATTCAGAATGTCCACCCTGAACTGGAACACGAACTGCAGTGGCTGTTATTTTTAAACTGTCATCGCCTAAAATTTTTCGTGTTTCATGCACCAGCTTCATTTCTTCCTTTGTGTACTCATTGTCTAGAAAAACATCACAATGAGGGAGGCAATTATTAAAAATTGGGTGCTGATAAGCCATTTCTGATTCAGATAATGTTTTACCATCGCGTTCTGACTCAAATTGATGAACCGCTTTTACACCAGTTCCTGTTATAGATTGATACGTTGAAATAACCAAACGTTTGATACCATATGAAGTATGCAAAGGAGCAAGTGCCAAAACCATTTGTATGGTAGAGCAGTTCGGATTTGCTATGATTTTATCTTCTTCGGTTAATTCTGAAGCATTGATTTCAGGAACAATCAATTTTTTAGTAGGATCCATTCTCCAAGCAGAAGAATTATCAACTACAGTAGTTCCAACTTCCGCAAATTTTGGTGCCCATTCTTTTGAAACAGAACCACCTGCAGAAAAGATCGCTATATCTGGCTTTGCAGCAACACCTGCTTCCATACTTATTATTGTATGACTTTTACCATCATATTCCACCTTTTTCCCTACAGATCGTGAAGAAGCTATTGGTAAAAATTCAGATATCGGAAAATTGTGCTCTTTAAGTACTTCGCACATTACGGTGCCTACTAACCCGGTGACACCAACTACGGCTACTTTCATCTTTATTAATTTAAGATTTTGAAGAGGTTTAAAATGATCAGAGAGCATTTTCTTTTAGTCACCATTATATCGTAAAGCCAGTTAAAGGCCAGAAAAGATGAAAAGTGAAGAAAAAAGACTCATTTTATAGACAATTTCGAATCAAATTGCCCTAAAATTTTAAACAACTTCTTAATTAAGAATATAAAGTTTGGCTTTATCACAGGTTAAGTAAACGTGATTTGAATAGCAAAGATACATCCATTTCACAATTCTTATTATTTTTGTTTATATGAATAAACTACTTTTTCTACTAACAGCTAGCTTATTTCCCTTTTTTCTGAATGCTCAGTTAATTGAGAACTTCTCTGATGGAGATTTTTTAACTGATCCATTGTGGCAAGGAGATACCGATAATTTTCAAGTGAATGGGACTCTAGAACTTCAACTAAACGATGAAAATCCTGAATCTTCTAACAATTCGCAATTATTAACCTTAGCCAATACCGCTGATAACACCACTTGGGAATTTTTAGTTCGCCAAGAATTCAGTCCTTCCACCGGAAATTTTGCAAAAATATATCTTAAATCCGATTCTCCGGATCTTCTTGGAGATTTGAATGGTTATTTTGTTAAAGTTGGTGGGATCTCCGGAACTGATGATGCTATAGAATTGTACAAACAAAGCGGAAGTGTTGAAAGTCTTTTAATCAGCGGAACAGTCGCAGGTGTTGGAGCAGAACCTGCTCAAGCAAGAATCAGAGTAACGAGAGATATTAGTGGCAACTGGGAGCTATTCGCAGATTATTCATTGGGTACAAATTTTCAATCTGAGGGAACTGCGAATGATACAGAACACAATCTCGGTTCCTATTTTGGAATGACTTGCAGATATACGGCAACGAGAAGTGATAAATTCTTTTTTGATGACATTTCAGTAGATCCGCTTTTTGAAGACAATATTGCTCCGTCTTTAGTTAGTGCTACTCCAATCAGCGCAACTCAAGTCGATTTGCTTTTTGATGAACCAGTCCAAGGTGCAAACATTACCAATCCAACAAATTATTTGTTGAATAGTGTACAAACTATTCAATCGGCTACTATTGATCCGATCAATGCTACAATCGTTCATTTGCAACTATCTACTCCATTGGTCAGCTTACAGAACTATGATTTACTCGTTACCCAAGCAGAGGATTTGGCTGGAAATTCAGCAAATAATTTAATGACTCAATTCCTTTTCATTGAAGCAGAGATTGCTCAAATGAATGACCTCATTATAAATGAAATCTTTGCAGACCCGAACCCTGCCGTTGGACTTCCAGAATTTGAATATATAGAAATTTACAATCGTTCTCAAAAGACAATTGATCTTTCACAATTACAGTTCGATGCTGGTTCCACTCCTGGTGTCTTGTCTGAATTCCTACTTCTCCCTGACGCCTATGCTATCATTTGTGACGACAGTAATATCGATACCTTTAGTATGTTTGGAGATGTTGTTTCCATGACTTCATTCCCTGCTTTGACCAATACGGCAGATGTGCTAACCGTTTCAAGAATATCTGATGGAGGATTAATAGATCAGGTATCCTATACGTCGGATTGGTACAAGGACGAAGCGAAAGATGATGGCGGTTGGAGTTTAGAATTGATTAATCCTGATTTAAATTGTAAAGGAATGGATATTTGGCAAGCCTCAAACAATCCACTTGGAGGAACACCAGGCAGTCAAAATTCTGTATTCAATAATACTCCTGACAATGTCGGCCCCGAACTAATTAGTGGATTAGTAATTTCTGAGAATGAATTAACCTTAACTTTTAATGAACCACTAGATCAAAACATTGATCTAGCCAACGCCTTCACAATCAGTCCAACAGTTGGTGCTATTATCAATGCAAATTTTATAGACAACGATCCAAATAACATCAGTATAACAGTCGGAGCACCTTTTTTCTCAGACGCTACGGAATACACCATCACAGCAAATAACTCATTAACCGATTGCATCGGCAATTCTATTGGTGCTTCAAATAACTTTGTATTCACCTTCTATCTCACAGAATCTCCTGACAGATACGATATTCTTATTAATGAAATTTTTGCAGATCCTACGCCTTCGATTGGCTTACCTAGCCAAGAGTACATCGAATTATACAATAACAGTGATAAGGTTTTCAACTTAGAAGACTTTGTTATCAGAGACCTTGGGTCTGACATTATCTTACCAACGTATATACTTCTTCCAGGTAAATATGTTGTGATTTATGAAACGGGAGGAGGTTCTTTCGAGTCCTACAATGACACCTTGGCCCTAGACGATTTTATTGGTTTGGGAAATGAGTTTGATCTCTTAGAATTAGAAGATCCTCTTGGAAATTCAATCCATACTGTTTTATACAATATTTTTTGGTACAACGACAACAGTAAGTCAGAAGGAGGATGGAGTTTAGAATTAATCAACCCTGAATCGCCTTGTACTTTTTCAGAAAACTGGAGTGCAAGCGAAAACGAAAATGGAGGTACACCCGGATTTAAAAACTCAATTTTTAATACAACCACTAGCCCGACCGTTTTAGATTTAGAACGAGTATTTCCCAATAACGAACAAACCTTAAGATTGTATTTCAATCAGACTGTAGATATTACGAATGCTGAAAATATTGATAACTATTCCGTAGATGGATTAACCATTCAAAATGCGACAGTAGAAGCTCCGTTTTTCAGTAGCGTATTAATCACTTTCACCGAACAAATTAGTCCTAATCAACTATATGAGATTGAGCTGCGAAATGGAATAACTGATTGTATTGGCAATCCCATAGGTATATTCAATTCTGCAATGTTTCAATTACCCGAACAAGCAGAACCAAACGACATAAAAGTTAATGAAGTACTTTTTAACCCTGAAACTGGAGGCTTTGATTTTGTAGAATTTTTTAATACTTCAAGCAAGGCAATTAATTTGGCCGATTTATTTTTGGCAAGTAGGGATGAAGATAGTACCATCACTAGTGTAAAAGAAATCACAGGAAACTACTTATTGCTACCAGATGAATATGTTGTTTTGACTCCAAGTCCTACAGATATTAAAAATCGATATTTTGTTGAAAATCCTAGAGCGGTAATCGCTAATTCTTTACCGACATTGGGAAACAAAGAAGGGACCATAGTATTGTATAGAGCTGAGCTATTAGGAGCCTTAGTAATTGATGAATTGGCTTATGAAGAAGATTTCCACAACGCTTTACTTGACATTAAAGATGGAGTTTCTCTAGAGCGTATCGACCCACTAGCAATAACTCAGGATAGATCCAATTGGCATTCTGCTTCAGAACAAGTTGGTTATGCGACTCCCAGCTATCTCAACTCGCAATTCAAAAGCAATCAAAATGCAGGTTTAGACATGATCTCCTTACCAAACGATGTTTTTTCTCCAGATGCTGATGGGTTTGATGACTTCCTATTTATCAATTATACTACAGAAAAAGCAGGTTTTCTAGCAAATATCAAAGTCTTCGATTCAAATGGAAGAGAAGTAAAAAGTCTCATAAATAATGAATTATTGGCCAATGAAGGGACTTTTAAATGGGATGGTGATAGAGAGGACGGCACAAAAGCAAGAATTGGGATTTATGTTTTATGGATTGAATTATTTCACCCAGATGGAGATATTTTTCAAGTAAAAGAAACTTGTGTTGTTGCTGGACAGTTAGAATAGTCCATCAATATATGTTACTTAACGTAATACATTCGTCTAAATAGTACGTCTCAAAGCCATAAACAAAATTCATATTATATTATTTTCCTATATTTTTATGAAATTTTGAATTCAAGTTCGCAACTCAAATATTAATTCAATATATTTGTGTTACCTCATAACCTATGGTATCAAGAATACTTAATTATAAATTTACCCAACTGGCACTAAGCACTCTCATAATCATGGGAGCTTTGTTTTGCATTTTTACGCCCAATTACTTTCTTTTTAAAATGGGTGCTAAATTCGCTGGTATAATAATGCTTGGCTATTTAGGCTTAGGATTTGTTTTCCTGATCGCTAACCAAACCAAGTTGATGTTTACAAGTCTAATTTGCTGTGCAGGGCTTTGTATATTTTTAAAAAACTCATCCAATTCAGCATTCCACCATCCAATTCAAACTTCTGAAGCCATTATAAAAGTCGCTCATTTTAATATTTCTGCCTCTGATGAAGATTATGATGGTACAATTGACGTTATACTAAATACTGAAGCTGATTTGATTTCAATTCAAGAAGTAACGCCAGATTGGCACTATCTACTTGAAGAAAAACTGAAAGAAAAATATCCATATTCGAATACAGTCGTAAGATTCGATCCTTTTGGAATAGCTGTATATTCAAAACTTCCATTTTCAAGCATTGATACTTTTTATCATGAAGAGATCCCAAATCTTATGGGAAGTATTCAAATTGGAGAATCAAATCAAGACTTTCATTTTATCAGTTCTCATACGATGCCTCCACTATACAGTTCGGCTTATGATAATATGAAAAACCATATTTTAAAGATCGCCGAAAAAGCGCAAAGTGTATCCGCGCCGATTATGACATTCGGAGAATTAAATGCTCCACCTTGGTGGCAGGAAATTAAAGACCTGAGAGAAAAAGCAGGACTTCATGATAGCAGAAGAAGCGCGAGCTATGGTTTCTCTGAAATATTTCAAAACCCCGTTGACTACATTTTTTATTCGAATCACTTCGAATGTGTTGGTTTCGAAAATATTAACGGCAACTCTTCAAGCCACTTAGGAATAAGCGGCACCTATCAATTCAACGCATTACCAAGCGATGTTGAGTAAAAGAATAGAAAGTTTTAAATATGCCTTTCAAGGAATTAAGTCCTTTTATCATTCCGAGCCAAATGTAAAAATCCATTTGTTTTTTGCCCTTATTGTTATAATAGGTGGATTGTTTTTCAATATCTCTACCACTGAATGGTGTCTCTCCATTGGATGCATTAGTGTCGTTTTAATGGCTGAAGCATTCAATACTGCATTAGAACACATTACCGATTTGGTCTCTCCTGGATACCACGACTTGGCTAAAAAAACAAAAGACGTAGCCGCTGGGGCTGTTTTAATCGCCGCTTTCGGATCTGCATTGATTGGTTTTCTTATTTTTCTTCCTAAGGTTTTAGCTTTACTTGAGTTTTAAATCCTCTTTTGATTTCACATTTCAGACAACTTAATCTCTAAGACTCTTCGAAATTTCAAGCATTCAGGTCTTTCTAACTATTTAATTCCGTTTTATTCAAAATAATATCTGTCAGCAAAAACCTCAAAAGCAATTTTCTCAACATCCCCACACTTTTTGATATCTTTTTACAAAGTTTGATTATTCAACATATGTATCAAATAAATCTAAGCTCAATTCGTTTGATGGAAAAAGAGGCACAGAATTAGTATTATTAGAATACTAGAGCTACAACCACCTTTCGAATTACGATAGAAACATTACAAAAAAAGAGAGAATTATTTTGTCAAACGACAATGGATGAATCTAGAATTCATCCCGAATACCTTTGCAGTTCTATCAATAAAATGTCATATCAATGAGTATTTTACTAAAACACAAGTTTCTTTTTTTGATGCTTTTCATCGGTTTGGGCCAAGGAATTTGTCAAGAGCAAATTGGGCTTCGCACCGAAAATTATTCAGGTGTCAATAGCATGCTACTTAATCCGGCGAATAACTTAACAGGAAAGTTCGCCTGGGATATCAACCTCGCTTCTGCCGCTTTGTTTTTTGACAACAGGTATGCGTATGCCAGAAATACCAATGTTCTAAACTTCATAAAAAGAAGCGATGACTTAGCTTTGATTACAGATTTTGATAATGAATCTCAAATAGGTCCAAATGATTTAGTAATTGACTTTTTTGGAGGAGAAGGTAAAAAGAACGCTTTTTTAGATACAAAGATCATGGGGCCTTCCTTCATGATTAAAACAAATACTGGCCATACTTTCGGCCTCTTCACTAATTTCAGGACTGCCTTTTCCGCACCTGCTTTGCCTTTTCAAACTTCTTATCCATATTTGGAAAGTCGATCTATCAATGAAAACTTCGCAATGCCTGAGTTTTCCCTAGCAGGAATGGCTTGGGCTGAATACGGATTAAATTATGGAATCAGCTTTCCTACTTCAACTGGAACATTTGGAATTGGTGTGAACTTAAAAATTCTTCAAGGATATGAAGGTTTTTATCTTAGAAACAATCAAGCTATTACAGTAACTCAATTACCAGGGGATACTGTTGATTTTAGTGGCGCATTTATTGACTTCGGATACACAAATTCCAATATAGACGGAGCAAATTTCAATTTGAACAAGGGTGGTTTTGGAGCAGGTATGGATATAGGAGCGGTATTTACAGTCGATGGATATGGTGATGATGATTATCAATTCAAATTGGGAGTATCTATTCTCGATATTGGAAAAGTTAATTTTAATAATAACTCGGAAGTACGGTCTTTTCAAATTGGAGATATGGTTTCTGTCCCTTCAAATGACTTTGATTCCGCTAATGGAACCGATGAATTTTTTGAAATATTGGACGAGACACTTTTAGGCCCTGGCAACAGTTCACTTGCTGCTGGGAATTTTGGATTATGGCTTCCTGCAGCTTTAAGTATTCAAGCAGATTATGCTGTAACGAAGAATTTTTATGTGAATGGTTTAGTTGTTCAACCCATTCCATTCTCTAAATTAATGTTACAAAGAGCCAGTACTTTTGCCCTTTCTCCAAGATTTGAACATCGTTGGTTTAGCGCTTCATTACCTTTCGTAGTGCACAATTGGCAAGATTTTAGAATTGGTAGTAGTGTAAGATTAGCATTCATAACTTTAGGAACAGACAATCTCACCAGCATAATCTCAAAAGGAAACTTTACAGGTTCAGATATATACATAGCCGTGAAATTAAACCCGTTCAATCTTAACTTCGGAGGAGGAAATACCTCTGGTTGGGACAAAGGCGGTAAAAAGACAAAATGTTATCAGTTTTAAAAAACATCAAAACAGAGAATGTCTCAGTTTTGAATGTCACAAAAACCATTAACAGTCTACAATTTGATTCACAATCTAACTTAGATTTGTAACATGCAAAAGATCATATTCCATAACAAGTATTTAGTCCAGTTGAAAGCAGTAGGCTTTCTACTATTGGCCTGTTTATTTGTGGGTGCGGATTTGAATGCTCAAAGCCCCAAAGCAAGGTTCGTCAGTAATTCGACGACTTCGGTAACAGCTCGCGAAGAACTTCCCAAAATGTTGTCTCGAAAATTTCGAAGAGATGCAGCCAGGTTAGCACTTCGACTAGAAGCAAAAAACGAAGATTTAAGATTTCAAAATATCGTTATTCCACAAGAAAACGTGGAAATGATTTTTTCAATACTTACGAACATTTATTTAGAAAGTGAGACTGCACAATCAATATCGAAATGTAATGTGCATACCTTTCCCAATCCTTCAATAGATCATTTAGTTTTGATTTTTGATAGAGATGTTGATTGGGCTGCTCCATTGCAAGACGGAATCAATGAAACAGAAAGTGATGACATAAACGATTTAATTGATGATTATGATTTGATAATTGATAAGCATGTACAATGGAATGAAACGGAAGATGCGATCACAATCAGATCTAAAGAACCATTAAACATGTCTGCTCTAGCTAACGAGTTCTATAATATCGAAGGTGTTACTTCGATAGACTTAGGCGTACCTAAGATCGGTGGTAACGATATCAATGTTAGTAGGATTAGTGATGGCTGGGAAGTCGAATACACCTTAAAATTTGGTTCTTTTATCAAAGACAAAGGGAAAAAACACAATTGGACTTATAAAGCCATGGACGATGGAACAATCAAATTCATTTCAGAAGAAGGAGATCCTATTCCTGAATGGATGAGATGCCATTTCGAAACGTTACAATTTGCCAGCAAAGGCTAAAAAATATAAAGAGAGAGTTTGAACAAGAAAGTTTAGTTGAGTAATCAGCTAAACTTTTTTTTTATTTTTGTCTAAACTTATTCTATGATTCCTTACACAACTTCATGTCTTCCTTTTAATAAACTTTCCTTAGAGCAACTTTATGAAATAATGACCATAAGGCAAGAAGTCTTTGTTGTGGAACAAGAATGTATCTACTTAGACAATGACAATAAAGATCAGGATAGTTTTCATCTTCTGATTATAAATGAAGACCAAAAAATTATCGCCTATGCCCGTATTCTTCCGAAAGGGAAATCATATCAAGATTATGTATCTATCGGTCGTGTGCTTACAGTAAAACAAGCAAGAGGCAATGGATTCGCAAAAGTCCTAATGGAAAAAGCCATTGAATTTTGTAAAAAACAATTCCCAAAGGATAACATTAAAATATCAGCTCAAAGTTATTTGGAAGCTTTTTATGGTAATCTCAATTTCAAAAAAGTAGGAGAAGAATACCTTGAAGATGGAATTCCGCATATGGCCATGATTTTAGTTCACGAATAAAATTGAAATCGGTGCTGCGCTTTAATGAAAATCCATAGCGAATGTTGTAATTTGCTGAATCATTTTTTTTCATAGAAAAGGAACAATTGAAAGATACCTACAGGAATATTGGGCAACGCAAAAAATTGGTTGAAGAGATTAGTAGTAAAGGAATAAAGGATAAAGCAGTTTTAAAAGCGATTTCCACTTTACCTCGCCATTTCTTTTTGGAAAAAGCCTTCGAAGATTGGGCCTATCAAGACAAAGCTTTCCCGATTGGAAAAGAGCAAACCATTTCTCAACCTTTCACTGTCGCTTATCAAACTGAGTTATTAAAAATTAAAAGAAGGGATAAGGTATTGGAAGTTGGAACTGGATCTGGCTACCAGGCAGCTATATTAGCGCTTTTGGGAGCAAGAGTATACTCCGTAGAAAGACATGAAGAATTATATTTAAAATCGAAAAAACTTTTAGCCTCTCTTCAAATCGGAAATATCCGTTGCTATCATAGAGATGGATACAAAGGCTTACCAGAATTTGCCCCTTTTGACAAAATCGTTGTAACCGCTGGGGCTATTAATATCCCCGAATCCTTGAAACAGCAACTAAGTATCGGCGGAATCCTGGTGATACCTGTAGGAAAAGACGGCCTTCAAAAGATGATAAAAATCACTCGTCTGACAGAACTGAAATTCGAAACCAAAGAATTGGAGATGTTTCGCTTTGTCCCTTTCGTAAAAGGAATTTCGAAATAAGAAAGAATTTCTTTAATACGCTCTTCCATATTTGTTCTGCCATCCAATTATTTGATTACACGCCCTCCCGCTGTTCTAGATTTCAAAGAAGTTCTTCTTGCTCTTTTTAAATTAACCATTAAAGCTGCATAGGCACTTCTAGAAGGAGTAATGTAAGTACGATCGTTGTATCTTATTTTCCCTGTATTGCGATTCCACTCTGCAGCTTTTAATACATATTTCCCGTTTGTATTTTTGCCAGGACCAAAGACCAAAAACTTCTTCTCTCCCCCATCCTCAAAACTTACTGCAAAACGGTTCTCCTTTATTTTAAAAAGGAAAACACCCGGCGTTCCTCTTCTTATAGTAATCTCATCAACCTTGCGATCGCTTTTGATACGGATTTCGCCATTTTCTATTTTCGAACCTCCTGTACTTGCCTGGCGCCTTAGCACAATATCTTCAGATGTATAAAACTGGATTTTTTGCAAATCGGATTCTGTCCAACCATTGTCATCATTCATTCTTTCCGTAAAAGGGGTAAGGCTTTTACTACATGAGCTTAAACCTAATACGATGACAGAAAGAAACATTAAAAATTTTGAAGTATCCATAATTGAAAATTTTACAATATTAAAACTTAATGCATATATACAAATATGCTCCATATTTTGATGAATCACAAAGGACATATTTGAGCTTAACTATATATTAACCAAAACAGCTTGTCACAGTTCATCTTTAACGTTTCATTTTCATTGATTGAACATTAACATATTGTGGTATAGTTGTTTCCTATTTAGAGTAATACCATTTTACCTATGAGAAAAAATATAAAATTGATATCACCACTTAGACTTTCCGCAGCATTGTTTGGTTTAATGACCTTCGGAGCTTTAACAGAAATTAACGCTGAAGTCGTTTATGCAAAAGCACTTGTTGGAGCAGAACATCAAATTGGCAATATGCTGGAATGGGAGACTGCATTAGAATCCAATAGCAATCTTTTCATTGTTGAAAAATCTGTTGATGGAATAGATTTTGAAAAAATCGGAGTCATTCAGGCTGCAGGCAATACGGATGATCGGAAAGATTACAGATACCTTGACATCAACACTGCCGATAAATCTTTTTACAGATTAAGGCAGGTTGACAACGATGGGACCATTTCTACTTCGCAAACCATTCTGTTGAAAAGATCAATCCAAAATGACTTCATGGTTGTTGCTATGAGTAACACCCTTACCAATAAAGATTTTACGGTCTCTTTAGATGCTGTCCGTACAGGCAACATGAAATATGAATTACAAAATGACAAAGGAGAAGTTATTTTTACTGGACAAAAAGAATTAGATCCGGGATTGAATAACTTTCAATTTGATGTAGAAGATGAAAAAGAAGGAATCTACAATGTAGTTTTTATTTTGAAAGATGAACGAGAAACACTTGTCATTAGAAAAGTTGACGACGAAATTAAAAAGAAAGAAAACGTTGCTAGTAAGAAGCAATCTAACGGAGGATAATTGCTCTGGCATGGTTATTGAATTTCTTTAATCATACCCGCATAATACTCTATTCCAACCCATATTTTATTCCCCTTATTTTACATGGTCTGCCCCTCAACTATTTGTTGAATCAAACCAAATCAAATGGAATATATTAACACAAAGATCACCAATCAAACTCCTGCTTTTTTAATTACATTAATTTTCATTTTCTTCATTCTCGCACAAGGGGCTAATGCCGCATGTACCTATAACAATAGCCTTGTTGGAGAAGAACTTCCATTTGGGATTGTTATCAACTGGACTACTTCAGAAGAGTTCAATAATGAAATGTTTATTATAGAAAAATCAGAGAATGGAAAAGACTTTACAAGAATAGGTTCTGTAAAAGGATCTGGTACAGTAAAGCAAACAAAGAAATATTCTTTCATGGATGTCAATGCTCAACAAGAGGTAAATTTTTACCGATTGATGCAAATTGACTTTGATGGAAGTTCAAGTTATTCTGATATTGTCAAAATTGATAGAAGCTTAGAAAACAAATTTTCAATCGTCCATCTTTCATCAGAAGTAATTACAGATGCTATTGATTTAAAATTAAATTCAACTGAATCCGGAGTTTTGGACTTTGAAGTCAAAACAAGTAACGGGCAGTTAATTACCAAAAATCGTCAACAACTAATTTTAGGTACCAATAACCTATCTATAGATTTCTCCACGTTTAAATCAGGAATTTACAAACTGCATTTGAATATGGGAAATGAAAAAGAAATACTTGTCTTGCGGAAAATAAAATCACCTGAAAAGCCAATGGCTTCAACGACAAGCAATAAGTAAAAACAATGTTCACACCGAGCCGGGTCCAAAAGATCCGGCTTTTTTTATTTTAGCCGTTTGACGGAAATAAATTCATCTATTTTTATCCATCCCGAAGCGATCCTCGTTTTGACTTAAAAAAGTCGTTCAACAAACCTGTACATTCCTCCATTCGGATTCCATATTCTACTTTCGTCTTAGGGTGCAATAGTTGCTTTCCATAAGTCATGAATCCTTTCTTATCATCACTAGCTCCGTAAACCAATCTGCCAAGTTTTGCCCAGTTGAGCGCGCCAGCACACATGATACAAGGTTCCAGAGTTACATATAAAGTACAATTGTTTAGATATTTACTTCCTAGATAAGTTGATGCAGCAGTGATTGCAATAATTTCAGCGTGTGCTGTTACATCCGTTAGCATTTCAGTGCTATTATGGCTACGTGCTATTATTTGATTTTCACAAACAACCACAGCTCCTACGGGCACTTCGCCTCGCTCCATTGCTCTTTGGGCTTCTTGAACAGCCTTTTTCATAAAATGTTTATCATCGAATACTTCAAACATATCTCTTATTTACTTTTTTAAAAAAGGCCGAAGTCAAAAGAATAACTTTTCAATATCATCTCAATCCTAGTGATGACTCAGAAGAACATCCTCATTCCTATCAAATGTAAAAATCATTATTTCCAAAAAAAAATAATTACGGAATTAACGATTTCTTTTTCCTAAAAAACATACCTTTGCGCATGGAAACAGTAAAAATAACTGGACAAAAGTTCAACGAAGCCAATAATGGCAGCTTATCAAAATTTGTTGGGGAAGGTTTAACCTATGACGACGTTCTATTGGTTCCCGCCTTTTCTCAAGTCCTTCCTAGAGAAGTTGACATCTCTTCAAAGCTCACTACTGACATAAGATTGAATGCCCCTATTGTATCTGCAGCGATGGATACGGTAACGGAAGCAAAGTTGGCGATTTCTATAGCTCGCCAAGGTGGTATCGGTATGGTTCATAAAAATATGTCCATCGAACAACAAGCGGAACATGTCAGAGCCGTAAAGAGATCTGAAAGTGGGATGATCATCGATCCAGTTACTTTAAGTGTAGATGCAACGGTAAGCGGTGCAAGACATTTAATGAAAAAACATAAAATTGGCGGAATTCCTATTGTGAATGAATCCAATTCTCTCATCGGAATTTTAACCAATAGAGACTTGCGTTTCGAAACGAATTTAAATCGTCCGGTTAAGGAGTTGATGACCTCGGAAAATCTTATTACAGCTCCGATCGGCACCAATCTTTTGCAAGCTCAAGAAATTCTCCAAAAATATAA
>CALIAG010000105.1 GCA_938041325.1 uncultured Saprospiraceae bacterium
TTCTCCATTCTTTTTAACACTTCTTAGGAATTCAACATCCATCACTTCTTTTTTTAATATATCTCTAACAGGCTTTAAACTCAACTTAACGGTTACAAGCTAGTTCTTGCCGTTTAATAGATAGAAGTTGTTTAAGGATAGAACAAAATAACTTCATAATTAAACGAATGAAAATTTCCTAATTAAAAAACAGACATTATGAAAGCAAGGAACATCCTTTTTACAATGGCTTTACTAGGTATCGCGATTGTTACTTCAAATGCACAAAACTCTTTTGGATTCAGAATTGGTACCAACACTTCTTCTGTTCCAGTGAATCTGGATTTCGCCAATGGAAATTTTCTAAAAAACCAAACTGGTGTTAGCGTAGCATTCATTGGAGAATTCGGGATTACAGATCAATTGTTTTTCCAACCTGAAATTGCTTTGACACCTAAAGGTTTTAAAATTAAAGAAGGGATAAGCGTAGAAGGGATTCCATTGGGTATAGAAAACGTTACGAAAGTTCAATACCTGGACGTTCCTTTATTGGCTAAATATCAATTTGGTACTGGTAAAATTAAAACTTATGTAACTGCAGGTCCTGTTTTGAGCTATGCATTAAGCGGTCGTAATATTACAAGAGCAAAAGTGTTTATTGACATCCCACTCAATAATTCAAAATTGAATCTCGATAATATTGGTTATGAAAGATTTGAAATTGCAGGAACGGTGGGAGCAGGTGTTGTATTGGATTCTGGAAGTGGTAAACTATTCGCAGATGCTCGATTCACTCGCGGCTTCAAAGATATTTATAACATTCCGATTGTAGATGTTCCTTTGAAAAACCAAAGTATGGCCGTGAATGTTGGATATATGTTTTCCTTTTAAAATAGTTTTTAGTTTAATATAAATTTTAGTTGAAAAAGTTCATTCTATTGTTTCCTAAGCTTTCATAGCTTAGGAAACTTTTTTTTCATAACATTAATTTCTTTTTACAAATATTTTTCTGACTCCAAACGCTCCCCCGCCCTGCTGCTTCACTTTCACAAAATACAATCCTTCCTGAAGTCCTTCCAAGCTCAATTCATCATTCGTACGCACGTTTTGCCAATTCTTAATTTGTCGACCAAGAATAGTTAAAAGTCCCACTTCTATAGTTCTGGAACCAGGTATAATCACTTTGAAAAAAAGATTAGCGGGATTCGGTGAAAGGCTAAATTCCAATGATGCTATTTCTAATACAGTTGAAACCTCATCATTGCTCCTCTCTGGAGTAATCTCTGGTTGCTCAACTATTGGGCGAACGCCATCGGGAAAACAACCATAGCTTAAATCGCTATCTGAACCTTCATAGACAAGGTCATCTATTTTCACAAAAGCATTATCCACTTTTTCAAACAGTCCGATTTGTTCTCCATCTCCGCTCAATTTGAAGTCTGCATGAAAAACACCTTGATCAGAATCATTGTCCGCCCAAACCAAAACAAACCCTTTTGCAGGAATATCAACATTTGGAAATTGATATTTATTGGGCTGATCTAGGTTGTCTGTTAAGTAGACATTTGACAAATCAATTGCTTCATCACTCGAGTTATAAATTTCGATCCAATCGTCGAATTCTCCAGCTTCGTCCATATGCGCATTACTATTAGAAGGCATAAATTCATTGATATGTAAAGCCAAAGTGCTTTCTCCAAAGTTCAATTGCAGAGGAGCACATATAGGATACGTTATTTGTTGACCAGAATTATCTGTTGCAATAAACCTATACAACAAAGTTTCGATGTCATCATCATTCATAACGACTGAGTAAATATTATCTCCTGCAACCAAGTCCGCTCCATTTCCATCATCCAACAAAATCATTTCTGTGGTAGCTCCTCCATTTATCTGACTCGAAAAAATCACTTCATCGATACCTTGGTCATCAGAAACATGAGCAGAAATATAAATATCTGCTCCGAGAAATCCTCCTTCGTAATCTACATATTTTATTACGGGCTGTGCATTTGAATTTTCAGCTTCACTTTCAGCTGAACTTGCTCGTGTACTTATGAAATCCAATAAACCAGTTTGGTCATCATGAAAAGAACCACCAGCCAAACCACTCGTATATGCATCATTGAAATTCTGAATGGTATATCCATAGTCCAAGCTGTAATAAGGATCTGATTCAACAGAAGGTTGAATTAGATTTTTGAGATCCATAATATGATTTTCGAATTCAGTAGAATTAAAAATAGCAGCGATTTGCTTAATGTAATCGGTGTATTGATTTCTGTATTTTTCATTAGCCATGAATGGTTCATAAATCGGACGGTCACTCTGACTGCTGTTGAAATTATAAATGCTTCGAAACCTCCAATCGATTCCCAGCCAATCTACTCCCAGTGTGTTGTCAAGATCATATGGAATGAATTCCATCAAACCAGTGGACTTATTAAAATAGAGATAAAAGTTATTTTTATTGTAAATAGGTCCATCCCAATGGCCTGTCATCACTTCTAAAGCTGCATATTTAAGATAATCTTGCACATTAAATACCGCTTCAATTTCACATTCGAAATCTTCTTCACTCGCATTGCTCAATACATCAATTAGTGTGGCTAAAT
>CALIAG010000106.1 GCA_938041325.1 uncultured Saprospiraceae bacterium
TCATCCAAGTCAGCAGTTGCCACCAATTTATATCCATATTCTTTTTCTAATAAATCCTTGCACTGATAATGCAGCTCATTGGAATGCGTGGATACGAAAACATAGCCTACTTTGTGATTGCTCAGCATTTCCTTCGCGCCGTACAGCATGTCTAATTCATAGCCTTGAATATCTGAATGCAACATATCTAAAAAAGAAATTTTATGCTTCTCACAAATCGTATCCACCGTTGTATTATTGTTCTTTTTGTCTAAACTCTTTCCAATCCCTGCATGAATAAAATGGCCATTCATATTATTGAGTTTAAAATTATTCTTACCATGATGAAGATTGCCACGATCCGGCTCTACCATATAGTTCTTGGCTTTTGGAAATAATTTTTGAAACCACATGGAATAGAAAGACCAGTACGCACCTAATTCCAACATCGTTTTGTTCTCCGTATTAGGAAGTGATTTCAAAACTTCCTGAAATATTTTTTCTTCTTGTGGCTCATGAACGCCTCCAGTCTTCATCAACATTTTCAACATTGGAAAACTGTAATAACTCAGTGGATTAATTTTGATTCCATTATGCATAATCAACAAATCATCCTTGATCAATCCGGCATCTTGATGTTTTGGGATATCTATATTGTCGGGACAATCAATCGTATCTTGAATTCGGGGTTCCCAATGCGCTTTGCTTGTTTCAGATTCTTGTTCCATAATGTCTTTGCTGGAATTCAAAATCTGAAGCAGGCGTTGTTTTTTTTTACTCGTTTTTCTATTGGCATAATACTCGAATAAAAATTCCGGAGTTGATTTGGAATAGAGTATTGATTTTATTTTTTTGCCAATTTTTTTCATAAGTATTTAGAGGGTTAGACGTTAGAGGGTTAGACGTTAGACCGTTAGACAGTTAGACGGTTAGATTATTAGACGTTAGACGGCTAGATTATTAGAAGTCTATCGTCTAGAAGTTTATCATCTAGAAGTCTAACATTTTAAAATAAAAATTGCATCCAAAAATCTAAGTTGTCCTTTTTGGTCCACAGAATTATAAAGATTGTACAGTTCAAAACCATAGGAATGGTACATTTCGAAAAGTTCATGCAATTCCTTTTGATTTTCGTAGGTGGGCATGACGATCATTTCTGTAAATATTAATTTTATCTTTCCTTGTTTTATTGATTCTTTAGCACCTTCCAAGACCAAGTGTTCTGCTCCTTGGGTATCCATTTTCAGAATATCAATGCAATCGATATTATTTTCAATGACCAAGGCATCAATGGTTTGCATGGGCACTTGAATAACTTCCTTTGTGTGCATAAGTCCTTTGCCCCAGTATTTATCCGCAGAAGGATCGGAGGCTAGAAGTGAGTTGGTAGCGGTGAATTCGTTTATGTTAAAGTCAGCGAGCTTGTTCTTTTCTCCGATCACAAGCTTGTGCAATTTTACATTGGTAAGCGAAGCAGTATTGCGCTTTAATTTTTGGAAAGTTTCTTCAAAAGGTTCAAATGCATGGATGGTACATTGTGCTCCAAATATTTCTTTGTACTTTTTTACGGTCTCTCCTTCATAAGCTCCCACGTCGAAAATGGTCAATGGTTTTGTTTTGGAACTCAGTTCTTTTTGAGTATTAAATATCTTTTGTTCTTTGGAGATATTTTTTTGAATTCGATAACCAAAATTATTCAGGAATTGATTAAAGAGTTTCTTCATACAACCATTCTCTTTTCCCAACTTTCAACAATTTCTTCAAATACATTTTGCAAGTTCTTGGTGATGTCCCAATCTGGATAGTGGCTTTTCATTTTCGATAGATCAGAAATGTAGCAGATATGATCTCCAGAACGATTTTGCTCATCGTACTTATAGCGCATTTTTTTTCCACTAATATTTTCAACTCTATTGAAGGCTTCCAATATCGAAGTAGAGTTTGCTCTTCCTCCTCCGATATTGTACACCTCTCCTACTCTTGGGTTTTGAAAAAAGGCATCTACAAAACGAGCCACATCATAAGAATGAATGTTGTCTCTAACTTGCTTGCCTTTGTATCCGAAGATCGTATATTCTTTTTCGGTCAAATTAACTTTGATCAAATAACTTAGAAAGCCATGTAGCTCCACTCCTGAATGCCCAGGCCCCGTCAGACAGCCGCCCCGTATGGCGCAAGTTGGCATATTGAAATAGCGGCCATATTCTTGAACCATGATATCTGCGGCTACTTTTGAAACACCAAAAAGAGAATGCTTCACTTGATCAATGGGAAAAGTTTCTTTGATGCCATTGGTGTATTTTTCATCTGCAAAATCCCAACGGCTTTCCGTTTCTACTAGAGAAAGATTGTTGGGGCCGTCGCCGTAAACCTTATTGGTACTCATGTGAAGAAAGGGAGATTCTGGGCAAAATTGCCTGGTCGCTTCCAACAAGTTTAAGGTACCAACTGCATTCGTATCGAAGTCATCAAAAGGTCTGGCTGCTGCGAGGTCATGACTCGGTTGAGCAGCCGTATGACAGATATAATTTGGTTTTATTTTTTTAAATAATTCTTGGATTCCTTCCCTATTTCGGATGTCCATTTCGACATGTTCAAAGTTATCACAATTATTTATTAACTGTTCTTGTACCCAACGAGTATCTCCCTTTGCTCCGAAAAAGTCTGCACGCATATTATTATCAATGCCGTAAATTTTCCAGCCTCTTTTATCGAAATACCTCACTACTTCAGAACCAATCAAACCTGAAGAACCTGTTACTATAAGTTTGTTCATCTATTTTTTTATTGTTGAATAGTTTTGGTGGACAAACCTAGAGTCAACCAAAACAAAGCTGATGTAAAACTGTCTGCAGTTAAACCAAAAATCACAAGGCAACTAAAAATTAAAATGGAACTCTGGTAAAGAATTTTATCTTCTAGGTATACGGCTTTTTTCAAATTGTCTACACTTTTCAAAAAATTTTTCAGTATAAATATTAAATAACAGATCAATCCAAAAATCCCATAAATAACTAAGATGCTAATAAAGTCACTGTGAATAGTCATCGCTGCACCTCTATTAATATGTTCGAATATTAATTTTTCATTTTCAAAAAGATAAAACTCTCCAAAACGGGTTTTAAATTGTCCGATGCCTAGGCCTACAAAATTGTTTTTCACTGTGGCCTTCATTGCTCCCTCCCAAAGGGGGAAACGCGTATCTTTTCCAGCGTCACTATCTTGCAATCTCTTTAGTGCAATTAAAGGTCCTCCAAAAGCAAAAAGATTGTCATTGGACACACTCAGGAAACCTGTAAATAAAATCAGGCATACGCCCACTAATATTATTTTTCGACGCCAATTAATAAAATACATGGAAAACAAAAGAATTAAGGCCATTATTCCCAAGCTGGTTCTACTTCCTGAAATTACTATTACCCAAAACAAAAACACCATGGTCAGGTAGACCAAGAGTTTATATTTCTTGATTTGTTCAACCCTTAGTATCAAAAATGAAATTGCGATAACGCAGCTAATGGCAACATAATTGGGGTTGTCCATAAAGCCAGAAAGTCGCTCGAAATTTTGAAGAACGTAAAAAACGTAAAACATGTAGATCGAATTCCCAACAATCCCAAATGTTAGATACCAAAGTATTTTATTCCATTGCTCTCTAGTTAAACTTCTATTTTTTACAATAAAAAATATACTTACATAGAGAAATATTTGGAAGGAATCATTGTAAAAGTTACTGAGCTTGAATGGTGCGACAAATGCTTGGATTCCAGTAACAAGCAGACCATAAACGAATATCAAATAAATAAAAATATCGGATTTGATTTCGCTGGTAATCTCAATCTTTTTGAACTGAAGTGCTTTCAGTACATACGCTCCTATTATCATTAGGGACAATACCCGATAAGGTTTTAATACCGTTTCAATTCCAAATAGTACTTCTAAAACATGTTCGTATGGGATCAAGAATGCAAAGACGCATAACAATCGAAAAATGATATTGTCGTAATTAGACTGTTCCATAATATCCCTGATGGGCCTCTGTTATCTTTTCGATTTCTTTAATCTGCTCTTTATCAAAATTAGTTTGCCATTCTAGTCGCTCATCAATTTTTTCATCTTTCCCCAATCGCATTTTACCATTCCCCATGATATGCTGCGAATAATCTCTGAATTGCAAGGAAAAATCCGTTGTATCCAATTCGGAGAAAGTCAAAATTCGTTTCATCTCTTTTGACGGATCTTTACAAAGCGCCTCATACGAGATTTTAAGATATGGTAAATTGGTTTTTTTCAAAACAGCTAGGTTCGTTTCCAATTCTTCCACCCAACCTTTAGCTGCTTGTGAAATAGTTGCGTTATTGTATTTTAAATAGGAATAGACTTGTGCTCTTGGGTCACGTGTCAAGAAAACAATTCGATAATCAAATGATTTTATTCGACTCAAAAAAATCAATTGTTTGATGCTTTTGGAAGAGTCTAAAAAAACAGTTTTATTTTCTATGCCCAAAACTTCAGTGACCAATTGCTCATTGAAGTCCAACATTTTTTGCATCCGATTCGAGTAAGGCAGGAATCGAGTATTGATTTTATTAACAGTAAAAAACAAGTAAAGCTTTCTAATTATTTCATCTAAAAATCTATTTTTAACAAACTTGAATTCAGTTGGATTTGGTGACTCTTTTGATTCATCTTGTTTTTTTGAAAGTCTACTTTTCAACTCCTTCCAAAAAGGACATTCTTCAAATTTTTTCCTACAAGAACATATTTGTGGATTTTCAGATTCGCCAAGGTAAGCTTTTGTAAAAAATTTTCTTCTTTCTCCAATAGTCGCAACGCAATGATTGGTCGCCAATAAAAAACTTAACAAAGTCGATCCAGAATATCGATGAGATAGAATAAAAATATATTTATTTCTCTCTATCATTCTTTTATAACAGTTCCTAGTATACGTTTAGAAATACTATTCATAACTTTTATTACCCGATTGGTAGATCGACCATCTTGTGAAAAACATTGCTGCTCAATCGTATCTTTTCGTTTTCTCCAATCCAATTCTGGATCCTGCAAAAAAGAATTAATTTGATTGTTAAAATCTTCATAGGAAGTGCTTACTCGTACACCACCCAGTTTCACCAACTTTGCTAAATGGGTATAATCAATTAATCGTCTTGCGGATTTCCAGTAAGGCAATTTTCTATCTCCATCAAAGGAGGTCAAAATCACAGGCTTATCGACCATTAAAGCGTCTATTGAAACTGTGGAGCCAGAGTTAATGCAAATACTGCATCCCAACAAAAGATTAGAAAGATGATTCATATCCTCTCGTTGCATGCTCCATTTTATTTTGCTTTTTACTAAGCGAGGAAAATCGACTGCAACCTTTGGATTGTTAATTTTCTTCAAACGGCTGACCCAAGAATTGTTTTTCATTGCCCCTTGCATGATCTGTGGATGTGGCCTGATCACTAGTTGCATTTCATTGCCCCATGCTTCTTTTTCGATTTGCAATATCATCCATTCCACAATATCCATTTCACCAGGACAAAATCGAGGAGCACTCATAGCTACAAACAAATAAGGCTGATTAGCGTTGAGGCCCAATTCCGAAATTTTATCTTTAAAATTTTGCTCGGGTTTCAATTTTATATGGTGATCAAAATGCGGTACACCACATTGATATACATTTTTATCCTCTACTTCATAATACTCTTTTAACTCTTGCGTCATAATCGCGCCCCAAGTGATAAAATAATCTGAGGTCACGGGAAACTTGCCTTTGGAGGTAATGTTGTCCCAACTTAATAAGTGCGTAATTGTTGGAATCTCCTTTTGTTGAGCAGCGAAAAGTATTTTTGCTTCTAGGAGGCTTACCGGATAAGTTGAAACGACTAATGCAGGATCAATCTTTTGAATTAAATTATTCAACTTCTGCGAAACCAAATATTTATTTTCTCTTTCAACAAACCTTTCTCTGATTGAAGGAAAATATTTTATCAAAAAATAAAAACAGTAATAATAAAGTGGTCGAATTCGCTTCCAAGGGTGCTTGGATTTACTATAAAACAAACTGTGAATATGCTTCTCCCAAAGTGCCGAATTCTTTTTGATGTCTTCTAAAAAATATTTTCTTTTAAAACTGTAATCATCATCCCAGATATTATTGTGTTCTTCACTTTCGTAAACGGTAATGTTTTTATTTCCATCAAAGGCTTTCCAATTTTCGTCTTTTGCATCCGGACAGATGATGGCAATGTTAAAGCCTTGGTCCGCAAGCTTTGCTATTAAGCCTGTCTGGAAAAGCATTCTTGCTGCGAAGCCGTGGGAGATGACGTAACAAATGTCTGTGCTCATATCTTTTACTTCAACAATTCTTTTTCTGCTTTTTCCCAATCCGACATTGTATCAATATTAATGTCCGGGCTATTTTCGTTTACTAGAAAAGCGACCTTTTTACCATACAGAGAGTTTTCTTCCAAAATCACTTTCGTTTTGGTTAAGTAAATAGATCCATCTCTATGAAATGCCTTAGGTAAGGATTGTCTCCGAGGAATTATATTTTCATCTTGCATGGCTAATTTCAAAAAAGAAGAATCCTCTTTTTGCTCGTAGACCCAATGCGGATTATAAACATGTGGTACTTCCCTTACCGTAATCAGACTGTCCGCTTTTTGCTCCTTAAATTTATTAACGGCCTCTTTGATAAGGTTTGGATGTCTAAAAGGAACGGTTGGTTGTAGCAGGCAGACTGCATCAAATTTTTGTCCTTTCTCTTTATAAAAACGGAGTGTATGTATGATGGTATCAATGGTTGGCGAAGTGTCCTTGGCCAAATGAGTTGGTCTTAAAAAAGGAATCTTCGCTCCCGTTTTCTCACTCACCTTTGCAATCTTTTCATCATCCGTCGATACCATAACGGTATCCAAAAGATTGCAGGCTATTGCTGTTTCAATAGTATAGCAAATCAATTCTTTTGAGCCTAGAGGTTTGATATTTTTATGAGGAATACCTTTACTTCCTCCGCGAGCAGGAATGATAGCGAGTATTTTCAAGTTAATATGGTTTGATTCTCATTCAAAATCTTATTGATGTGTTTTTATTCCGATTCTTCCACAAACATCAATTCGATTCAATAAAATTTTAATCTTATTTTTTTCAATGTATTCCAATACTGCTTTTTTTGCTCCTTCCCAAAAACCAAAATCATCAAGTATTAATA
>CALIAG010000107.1 GCA_938041325.1 uncultured Saprospiraceae bacterium
GACGGAGCAGCAGTTTAAAGGTGGACAAGTTTCTTCTCTCGAATTCAGACAAGCACAGCTTAACCTATTGAATGCTGCTACAAACTTTAGTGTGGCGAAATACGATGCGAAGGTTATTGAGTTTCAGTTGTTGCAGTTGAGCGGGAATATTATTGAATAGGTATATGATTTGGGAAGAAAGTTTTTATTTTATATTGCTCAGATGTTGAACCCAGAATTGCACCGCAATTCTATACACGACCAACACCCCTCTCGCCAGAGAGAGGGGACATCGCTTGCGATCGGGGTGAGTTAAAAAAACGTTTCCCAAGTCCATAAACCTGAGAAACGTTTTACAATTATAAACAAAAATGAATCTTTTAATTTTTGACGACTCTAACCGTTTTTTGCTGATCTCCTATTGACATTCGGAAGAAATAAATTCCATTTTGTAAATGATCAAAAGAATAATCCAAGCGATTAGCACCTGCAGGTAGTGTGCCGTGTTGGAATGTTTCTACAACTTGTCCCAATACGTTTACCATATCAATTTGCACGTTTTCACTTTGATCCAAATCGAACTCTACATACGCTCTGTCAGTCAATGGGTTTGGTGCGAAACGGAAATTTTTCAAATCGATTTCAGCAACACTCACTGGATTGAAAGGTTCGCCTACCAATTGGAACCAATATTCACCTGGAGCATCCGTCGTTATTCTTGTAGAAATCCGTAAGATATAATCCGTTGGTACACCTGGTAATCCATCAACGGTAAATATTTGATAATCATCTGTTGACAAATCTGTCCGGTAGCAGAATCCGGCTCCTGCTGTATCTGCAACAGAAGTACAAGTTTCAAAAAGGTCAATGATATAATTCGTATTTGGTGTTACTTTGTTGAAACGAATTTCCAATTCTGTATTGTTTCCAGAATTAAATTCATGCCATACATCTTGGAATTCTCCAGAAGGCCTACAAGTAGGTTTAGGAGTTTGCGTGAAGTAAGTTCCGCTAGAAGTGAAGCCTTGAAAAACTTCATCAAAGTTATCAGCTTGTTCTGTTGTAATGACCCAAGCCGTATCTGGCATCAAACAATTGTCATTCGGAGGAGGGACTAAAGGCAAAGTTCTTTTTAAGTAAAACGTTCCTTCTCCTTGTCCACCTGCAAAAGCTCCAAGAGCAAATAGATAAGTGCTGCCTTCTTCAACTTCGAATATTGTTCGCGAAGTAAAAGCATTGCAATTGAAATTATTGTCATCCAAACCATCATCATTACAACCAACCAATGCAAATGGATCTGGTGGGCAACTTTCGTTCGGCCCGTATACTGCCATTCTAGAATCAAAACCAGAAGTACCACAGTTTGACCAATCTACCCATCCACTAAATGTAGCGGTCCATTCGTACCAAATATCACTGAAAACATTGGTCTCTCCATTTGGTACATCAAAGCACTCAAACGTTTCTGCATATGTCGGTCCGTCAGTATTTGCATTCAAGTTCGTAAATTCAACGACAACGGAATCTGCAACTCCTAGATCTAAAGTTATAGCATCTGCACAATTGTCATTGGGAGGGCCAGGAGGTGGATTGTATTCAAGGACATCAAAGCTGCCCGTTCCTTCTTCACCAGGACCACCGTCTCCCCAGCCACCTAAGCGAAGTAAATAACTCATGCCATCAACTACTTCAAAGGTTGCAAAAGAAGTCGCACCACCGCAACCCGGGCCGTCTTCGTTACAGCCAATTAAATCATCATCTGAAACAGGACAATTGGTTGTGCCATAGATTGCAATTTTAGTATCAAAACTTGCAGAACTACAAGTTGAAAAAGCACAAGTTCCTGTAAAGTCGGCAGTAAAAAGATACCAGACATCTTTCCATAAGGTATCTGGAGAGGCTCCAGCGGAAGTACAATCATTGGGATGTGCTGGACCATCTGTAGTAGCCATTTCTGTAGAAAATGGTTCATCTTCTACTTGCCCGATCGCAATTGCATTCATACAATCATCATTTGCAGGCTGAGCATACAGAGCAAAATTCATTAACAAAAATGAAAAAAATAAAATTGAGCGTAGATTTTTAACCATAATGTGGGGGAATTTTAGTTTTAAAATGTTGAATAGTTCTTATTTGATAGAGAACCGGAATATATACTATTGATTGCCATAAGGTGTGGCAACTCTTTTATAAGGCAGTAATTATATCTTAAATATAATTAATAAAAATTAAAACCAAAGCGATAAATGCAAATAGATTTTATCCATCAGAAGTGCTAAGCTTTTTCAAAAAACAAAAGTTTAGCATTTGCCTTTGTAGTCTTAACATTTAAAATTCCTTCTTTGGCCAAGCGAATTCGGAATCACTCCCTATTAAAATCTACGAGAAATAGATTAAAAAATTAATTGGAATAAAAGCGCTTTTTACCCGATTCAATCTGATTTCTTTAATTATTTAAACATTCAAATGGACCATTCGCATCTTTCAAGGTGTGTTTCAAAAACTGAAGGTGCATTTATAACAATTTAATTTCGGAAAGTGCTTATCTTTATAATATAACGGGATTACTCTCCTATTTTCAACGAAAACCAACCCTATTTTAAAACTATAAAATTAAAGTCATGGAAAAACTAAAACACTTTTCACTTACCGTCTTTACAATTTTGATCTCTTTTTCTTGTATTGCTCAAATGCAAATCAATTGGTCTACCAACGTATCTCTTGGAGTCAATGACATTGGAAATGCTATGGAGCGCACTTCTGATGGAGGATACATCATCGCAGGATCAAGTTCACCTTCAGAAAGCAGTCTATGGAACACTGATTTTTTAGTCGTCAAAGTAAATACAAACGGAGACATGGAATGGTCCAATTCCTATGGAGGAACATCAAACGATGATGCCCAAGGAATTCGTGAAATGCCGGATGGAGGTTATCTCGTATTTGGATTTACGAATTCAGAAGATGGGGATTTGGCCACAGATACCTTAGGAGGAGAAGATTGTTGGCTACTGAAAATTGATCCGACTGGTGCTGTTGAATGGAGTAAAACGATAGGTGGTTCAAGCAACGATTGTGGTTTTGATATTCACATTTCTGATGAAGGTGAAATTTCTTTATTGAGCTTCACTTATTCCAGTGATGGGGATGTAAGTTCAACGAATAATTCAATGCAAGTTTGGTTGACAAAAGTAAATCAAAATGGAGATGTAATCTGGGACAGAACTTATGGAGGCGAAGGAGATGATCAACCTCATTCAATGGAGAGAACAGAAGATGGTGGCTATATTCTTTGTGGAATATCTGAAGTTCCTGCCGGTTATTGGGTTAAAAAAATTGCTGCAAATGGAGATGAAGAATGGACCAATTATTTGGTAATAGACGAAATGCCTACCTACATTAATTCTGCAATACAAACAGAAGATGGTGGCTATTTGGTCACAGGTAGCCATGGTTTACCTTTCGGTTCTTCTCCTCTCGGTCATCTAGTTGGGAGACTGGTAAAATTAAACCCCGCAGGTGAAGTGGAATGGGCGAAATCCTATGGAGGCGAATTCACCGATAAATTGGAATATTCAACCATAACAAGTGAAGGCAACTATCTTGCTGTAGGAAAAGCCGGATCTAGGAATGGAGATTTACCAGAAAGTCTCGGTGGTGGAATACAAGCTTGGATATTGATGGTTGATGCGCAAGGCAATAAACTATTTTCGGATGCTATTGGTGGTACCAATTGGGATGAGGTTAAGTACATTACAGAATCAGAGCCCGGCATATATACCATGTTGATTAATTCCGAATCCGACGATGGCATTTTTAATATTGACCGCGGATTCAACAATATTTGGATGGTCAACTTCAATGCAAGCCCAGTAAGCAATGTAGAAATACTTCCTTCAACGCTTGTCCAACTCGGACCCAACCCGACGTCCGACTACATCAACATACAAGCAAAGGATAAAATTATTGAAAGTGTAGAATTGTATTCTATTTCTGGTCAATTGCTTTTAACAAAAAAGCTTAGTGCGGAGCAAGGTCAAATCGATGTGCAAAACATTCAATCCGGAAACTATTTGGTGAATGTTTATTTTGAAGATGGGATGGTGAGCAAGAAGATTCTTGTAGAGCGGTAAAAAATGAATAATAACTATAATGAATAATAACTATTTATAATACTCTGAAATCTCCCTGCCTTA
>CALIAG010000108.1 GCA_938041325.1 uncultured Saprospiraceae bacterium
TCTTTTTCATTTTTTCTATTTTTATGGTGTGGAACGTTCCGGGTATACGCTGTAGATAAGGTTAGCTGATATTCCCATTGTAGTGCAACCCTATTCCTTTATTCCCAATGTCCATTGGTCTGTACGTTTGAATTTAGTTTCCTGCTGACTTCAATTAATTCTGTTCAGAATATGATTCTTATTTTCTATTTCTAAGAAAAGGTTATTAGCATTTATTTTTGTAACAATGGCTTTTGCTAAGGTCCTTCTGAGAAATCGTTTTATATAAACTATTGTTCCTGACAGGTTTATTAAATGATCAATTGCATGATGTTTTTCCAGCCGTTTGGGATCAGCTATAATTTTTTTGATTTCATCTTTGCTTATTTCTTTCCCATTAGAAAATTTAATCGTTTTATTTTTGTGATTTTGAAATGTCCATTCACTTTTTTTTGAAATTCTCATTAATTCATCTTTGGATACTTCGATCTGAGAACTGCTCAGTTTTCTATAATTGTATTTTGTTTCTCTTAATCCTACGCTTTCTCCATTATTAATATGTTCCTGATGAAAAATAAAATTTATATTACTAGAATCTATAATTTCTAATTCTTGAAACTGCTCATTTTCAAGAATTTTGTATCTACCATTTTTATCGACTTTCAAGAATTCTGTTTTTATAACATCCCCTTTAAAATTTAAATATTCTATTACACCTCGTTCATCAAATCGTACAAAGTCATAATCTTCGCTATAATAGGTAGCAAATTCTTTATTAAACATCCAAACGCTATCTTTTAGTTTTAATTCCATTTTAAAAAACTCGTTTTTTTACTCTTTGCGATCAGAACTAAATTTACTCAATTTTTGGTAGCTTTAAAATCATTTCTTTTCCAAGTATTAGATTGTCAACATGACCTGCAATTTCACCATTAACCATTTTCATATGAATGTGCATATTCGTAGTGTGATGGGTAAATATTGCATGATGTGAATCCGAGTAAAAACCTAACATTTCTACTTTTTGATTCTTTAGCGTTCCATTTAATCCTGATGCAATATGTTTTTCATGTGAATGCTCAAGATCTCCATCTTTCCAGTTTATAACATGCCAATTCAATGATTCAGGTTTTCCATCAATTAAAAATGGAAATGGTTCTTTTGTATCAATTTGGTTTTTGGCTGCAATTTTTTCAATGTACTTTTCTAATTCCTCCTTTGTTTTTACAGTAGAAGGAATCTGAAAGGAGGACCAATTTGCAACCACTGAACTTACAAGTAATGTTGCATTTTTTGAATAGGTACGATCAAACATGATTTTATCATTCTTAACAAATGTATTAGAGGGATTGCCATTGAAAATTTGTACTTCTCCTTTTAGGTTTTCTATAGCTCCAAGTGCAAATAGATTCTTTACACCTTGAAGTTTAGACAACTCCATTTTTGTTGATAAATCTCCTTTGTGCATTATTTCTTTTAATGCACCTTTATATTCAACGGTGAATACTTGACTGCTCTTTGAGGGATTTCCACATGATAAAATAAACAAGACAATTGCTGTAAAAAGTAAGTGTTTCATATTTCTTTTTTTAATGCTGTCGAATTAGAGTGCATATGGCTTTCCGTCCAACACCTTCAAGTCGCCAATTCGATCCCAATATAAAGTGGTCTTTTTTAAAAGCTCCAAAGAATATAAAAAACCTTACACCACTTCCATCCGTTTAAAATACTTAGAATTAAAATAAATCATATTTCCCGCCCAATAAAACAAAATGAAAAATAAAGTTATGTAAAAATGTTCTTCATAGTCTATGAATCTTTCAAAGAGGGTGGCTCTTAATTTACTAGGACGGCTGCAATAGAAGTAAGCAAAGCCCAAAATCGTAGTGCCATAAATGACTTGATTGATCAAGGTGCTTTTTACATTTTTGGGTGAAATATCATTGACATTGTAAAATAGGCCAGTAAGTATTAAATGAATAAATGTTATCAAAACCGCAAGTAGGAAATAAAAGAGCATTTGTAATGGTGTGGTAAATAATTCTAAATACAACTTTGGAAGTGTCCAACGGCTATTAATATCCAAATAAGGCAAGACAATAAAGACGCTGAGCAAACTGACCACAAATCCAATAAACGCTTCTCGTTTTAGATGAATGGTTCTTCTGGTTTCAATGTCTATACTTTTCATCTTGGTATTGTTTTCTTTTGAGTCTTTTACTGCACTTATGTTTTAAAATAGGCAGAGGGGATTTGGAAGCTCCTTTAGGTTTGTTTGATAATAAGATCTACACAGAAAACCAGCAGAGAAAACCCACAGGCTATAGCCCTTGTGTTTTTTGTAATACCTCCGCTTTCTTATTTTGTAAATTAAGTTCCGTTATTAAGGCATTGATTTCATCTTCAGATTTATAAGGGCTTTTCATTTGAAATCTTTTTCGATCACTAATGTTCTTTGGTGTTTTCTTCATGGCATCCCATCAGGAATAGACTCAATAAACTTATACTTATTAGAATGGTCTTCATTGCTAATTTGTTTTATTGAAAGAACGGTATGCATACCTGATGTGCCGTCCCACATAAGTGAAACGGGCAAGGTTACTTTGCTGGGGCAGCCATTTTTTATTCGAAAATCCATTCAACTTCTAAACGTATACCAAACCCATAATTCAATTGAGGAGGAAGTTCAATGGTGGTAGGTTTGTTTTCCCTAAAGTCCAAAGGTTGGATCATAAGTTCTCCCATAAAATCAGCGTTGCCGATTATTTGAATACTATCCGATTGAATATCACCATCATCATCAAGTAAATAAAAATAGTAGACTGGATCCGCTCCATCCATTGTCCATTCTACTGGAAACTCATACTCATTTCCAAATTCACAATTTGATAGCGTTTCTGTTTCAGCTATGCTTAATGTATTGTCAATTTTCGAAAACACAAGATACAAATCTGGCCCACTGTCCGTGTCCCATTCCTCAGCGCTGTTATTTGTCTGTTGAAAATCTGTTACTATTACTTTATTGATTTTAATTTCTTTGGGCTTGGCTAAGTTTTCACAATTGGTTCCTTCGAATTCCGGCGGACAGTTACAAGTTCCTTGTTCATCACACATTCCTCCATTTTCGCAAATTACAGTCTCGCAGGGACCTGGCTCTTGTTCTTCTTCTTTCTTACATGATGAAACACTGATTAAGAATGTTGAAATCAGGAAGGTAAAAATTAGTTTATTCATGTTTTAGTTTCTATTGTTTTTCTGCTTCTATATATTTTTTCGTTGCTTCGATTCCTGCTTTTAAAAGGCCAATTGTTCCAATCCCAAAAACGATAAATCCAATCGATAATTCTTTTATTGGATTTTCGTTTGTTGAAAAATAAGCGAACATTCCCATCAGGATACAAGCTGCAATCAATAAGCCTAAAATGATAAAATAGTATTTCGCAATTTTGGGTTTATGCAATACTTTTTTGTCTATCCAATTCAATTTGTTGTAATCTTTTAGGGAGTCCAACCCAATGCCTAAACCCGCTAAAATAAGTCCTTTGTTCGTATTTGTAAGAAAGTCAGCTTCTTCGAATAGTATTGGTTTGTAAACAAAGTAAACTCCTAAAAGTAATATGGGGTATTTAATAAAACTTACGTAGTGAAATAGTTTAATGATTTTTTCCATCCGTATTTCCAAGATTCTATAAAATTAGGAATTTAGCAGCAATGAAAGAACTGTAGCATTCGAGCTTTTCCACTCAA
>CALIAG010000109.1 GCA_938041325.1 uncultured Saprospiraceae bacterium
CCCTAACATGGCCAGTTTCAAGTTATGCTCATTTATCAAATGGAAATTGTGGTGTGATCGGTGGTTATGTGTATAGAGGTTGCCAGAACCCTGATCTCTATGGAAAATATTTATATGCTGATTATTGTAAAGGATCGATTAGGATGTTAGGTTTGGATGAAAATGACAATTACGTGGACAGTATTATAGGTCAGTTTAATAATTATGGTATATCTGCTTTTGGGGAAGATATCAATGGAGAAATATATGTAGCCTCCGAATACAACGATATTATTTATCGTCTAGAAGGAACGAATTATTTTACTGCAGGTGAAATCATGGTTGAAGGAAATCAATTATCTGTATCCGAAAACCTTGGTGAATATCAATGGTATATTAACAATAGAATTATTGAAGGAGCAACGGACAATAGTTTCCTCGCAACAGAAAGAGGCTACTACTTTGTTGAGGTGACTAATAGTGAAGGATGCACTGTAACAACAAATACCTTCTTTGTAGGTTTTGTTAACACTTTTGAAGTCAACAACTTAAACAAGCTATCAATAAACCCGAACCCCTTTTCAACAAAACTAAACATAAACCTTTCCTTCCAAAATCAAGACTCCTACGAGATAGGTGTTTACAATCTCATTGGTCAAAAAGTACATCAACAACAAATTCGAGGAACAACTTACAATCAAAATTTGGAAATAGATGTATCAGATTTTCCAAATGGAATTTATTTTTTAAAAGTTTCAAACGAACAAGGAGAAACGACAAGAAAGTTGGTAAAAACTAGTCCCTGATTTTTTTCTTAGTCGTTGTAAGAAACCACGAATTAAACGATTTTAGAACGAACGATTGGTCCACGCGATCGTTCGTCCTAAATAACCTCAATTCGTGGTCAACCAAACACACAATCGTCTGTCCTAAAATCTTTGAATCTGTGGTAAACCCTTAATCCACAATCCTTCTTCCTGCAAGCTCTCACAAAAAAAAGCCTCGTTTTCCTTTCACAGAAAACGAGGCAAGTTTTTTCATATAGTATAATCTAATAAGTCTTATTCCAAATCACAATCATTTGTAAATCCAGTTGCATCAAATTTCGTCTGACGCTTCCCTTCCATGCCGTCTTTTTCAACATGAATAAACAAATCATTGACTCCACTGCCATCACGCTTCGGTGTACAGTATTCAAAGAAATAAAAACTATTGGCTTCATCAAAAATCAATGAAGCAATTTCTGCAAATTTATCATTTAAAACAGTAGTGTTGTCAGCGAACACGGCAGCATCCGGACCTAAAGTCGTCAACACTGTTTCGTCAATCTCACCACCTAAACCAATAGTATAATAACTGATCGCTTTCGACGCATCTTCAACCGCTTGGTACGCATCTTCTCTTGCATAACGCGCTGCTTGATCCGTTCCATCTGTGAAAACAATCATGGAAACAGCGGCCAATACATCTTGCGTTTGAGCTTGTGTCAAAGTAGCTTCTGCAATCGCCGTTCCTTTAAGGATTGCTCCAAAAAGATCGGTAGAATTGTCCGTTGTTATATTACTCTGAATAGCAGATACAGCGCTTACTAATGCTTGTCGGTCATTGGAAAATGGAATCAAAGAATGCAAATCATCCGCACCATCAAACCACCAAACTCCAACTTCACTTGAAGAGTTAACATCAGCTGCCAACACATCTTCAATGAAACTAATAGCCGCAGCTTTTGTTTGCTCCAAACTATTGTTGACCACACTCCCACTCAAATCTAAAATAAGCATCGTGTGATTTCTAAAGACCTGACTGTTGTCAGAAATAATCCGCGTTGCTTCATCTTCAGAAAGCAAGCGTTTGGCATCGTCATTACGGCCTTTCTCATAGATCGTAAAATTTTCCTCGCCCAAACCTGATACAGGTTTATTGTTTTCAGTTTCTACTTTAAAAAATACAGAAACTCTAGATGGAGGAGTGGTAAACTCTTCCTGAATAGTAATGACCAAACCATCTGGCTCAACTGGTTCAGGAACATCTTTTTTACAAGACGCAAATAACACAGTCACACAAATAAATAAAGAAAGTATCGTTGAAAGTCTCATGTTTAGAGGGATTTCGGTTTAAAAAAAAATCAGCAAAGGCAAAAGGTACCTGCCATTTATCTATATAATGATGGCCGATCAAGTGTAGTACCCCTATCTCACAAACGATTAAAAATTAGGTTTATAGTCTATTTAACTTTCTATTAACCAAAACAAGGCCACTTTAACAATTATTAAAGTATTGAAATGTTAAATATTAAAATTTAATCTATCTGAAAGGAGGTTTTGTATTTTGTTATGATAAGGTACTAAACGGAGGGGCGGGAGTTTTGAGTATGTGTGAGGTATTATTTTTTACCACGGAGCCGTGGAGTTTTCGAACAAAGGAAGAGGTTGACCACGAATTCACGAATTTTTTCGAACCACTGTGTTTAACCTTTCCATTCACGACTGTTCGTTTTTCAATTCGTAAATTCGTGGTTAAAAAAACAGCACGTCCATAAACTCGTCAATTCGTGGTTAATATATTTCACCACAGATTCAAGGATTTTCTCGAACCACAACACTCTACCTTTCCATTTACGACTGTTCGTTTTTAAATTCGTGAATTCGTGGTCAAAAAAATACGATAGCACGTCCTTAAACACATCAATTCGTGGTCTAACTTTTTCTATTCAAATCCTAAACCCAAGCATCCAATATCCCTCCCATCAAAGCGAAGCATATTAGCCAAAAGACAACATTGAGGATTATATTTTTACCAGAAGATTTTTGGAAAAGCGACAATGAAACAACTATTGGACAAACACAAAGCAATGCCAAAAAGAATCCGTGAAATGCTCCATGTCCAAAGGTATGTGTACTTGCTAAGACCAATTCTCCAGCTTCATTTACATCTGTGTGCAACATTTCAATAAACATTTTCAGAAAAAAAGAAACGATAACAGCCATCAATAAAGCAAGGCCATATGTGACCGGCATATTGGAAGGCACCATTTCCTCTTTGGTTTTTCCTAGAGAAGAGAGCCATTGTTTTTCAAATAGTGGTCCGTAATAAATAGCCCCCATAATACTGGGAACGATAGCTGCTACAATAATAGCGAGGTAATTAATTTCTGGCATTTTGATTGATTTTGGTTATAAAATTAGTTTTCGTTATCCGTTAATTGTCAATCAGCTATAGGGAAATATAGACTATAAATGTGAAGTTCGTGTTCTGTTGAGAAACCGGTAGGTGAGCGGCAATTGCCTTTGAATTTGTTAAAAATTCGACTTTTGCTAATGCTAATCTAATTAATTTGTTGGGAAATAATTAAGCAAATTCAGATAAATTATCGATTCACCTTAAAAAGTGATCATTTTCTATTCGTTTGTAGTTAGAATAGTGTTTTGACAAATTTGATTCAAGAGAAGAATCTTTTAGGAAAAAGATAGAATAGCTATACTTTTCTGAATATCAAAAAACCTATTCAAAGAAGCTTTTTTTTTTCTACAAAAACAACATCATCCCCGCCATCGCAACCATCGTCAAATCCTCCACAATGGTAACCGTAGACATCGGCAGATTAAAAACATCGCCCAAACAAGCGCATTTTATCTTCTGTTTATCCAACACACTTTTGATTACCCCAATACTACTTATCCCTAGAACAATTACAGTAAACCAGTTGGTAAAAATTGGAAAAACATTTATCAAATAAAGGACTCCTAATCCTAGTTCTACAAAAGGATAAACGTAGCCCCAGCCTTTCCACTTTGCAGCGATTACATCATACATTTGATAACTTTCTGCAAAGCCATTAATGTTCAGCAATTTAAAAAAGGCAAATGTCAAAAAGAAACCGGCCATAAAATGACGCATCATCAACATACCTGAAAAATTCTCAAATGGAAATTGGACCAACAAACTTATACCAGCGATAAATCCAATAATCAATAAAAGAGGCCTGTAGGTTGTGAAGGACTTATCTGGCAACGGATTGGGTACCTGCTTTACAACAGCTTTATTTAATTCCTTAATTTCATAATGTCCAATTGCTTCTTTGAGTTTGCTCAAATCGATAGGCTCTTTCAATTTCAGTTTCCCTTGGGGAGCCATCAGTTGAATGTCCGCAGATTCTACTGCTACCAAGCCTTCCAAAGATTGCTTCACCCTAGCCACACAGCTTCCGCAAGTCATTCCTTCTATTGTATATTCCTTGATCATCTTTTTTCATACAAAGATAGAAGGTAAAGCCAGTTAAAACACTATACAATCCTGATATTACTTTATATCATTTTGACATGTGAAGCCCAACGAGCCAAGTAAGTAAATGATTAAAAGGCTGACTATAAACCTTAAGAGTCTAGTTTCGAAGAATATGGTTAACTCGGCCTTATTCATTTTAGTATGAACGAAGCGAACTCTGAATGAAATGAAGAGCGGAGTGTAAGCTCCGGTGTAGTGAACCTCGAAGAGGGAGGGCTAGACATTGAAAAAAAACGCGTTAAAAACCAAATACTGTTTGAGCTTATCAAATATTGATTGAAAGAAAAAGAGAATTTTAACCGGGATTAAGATCAAATCCTATTAAGCAAAAGGCGAGTTTATTTGGTTTAGTGTTTCGATTTTTTTGGAACGTTAAGAAATGTATAAAGCCTTGATTTTTTGCTTACTTTTTTATCTAAGAAAAAAGTAGAAATCAGAATACATCAATTAGCATGCAGTTTACTAAAAAGAATTACCGGATGAAAAAAATCTGATTTAATAAAAAATAAAAACTAGATAAAGAGAATTCTCAAATCTCATCAAGAAACTGCCGATCCTGCTTTCTCAACTTTTTAAAAGCAGAAGGAGTCAATCCAGTGACTTTCTTAAACTGTGTAGACAAATGCGCAGAGCTGCTGTAATTCATTTGCAAAGAAATTTCAGATAAAGTCATCTCTTTATAGGTCAATAATTCTTTGACTCTTTCTATCTTTTGAAGGAGAATAAATTTCTCAATCGTTCGCCCTTCTACAGAAGAGAATAACCGACTAAGGTAGGTATAATCATAGGAAAGCTTTTCGGATAGAAGGGTAGAAAAATTGATGGTCCGTACTTCTGTTTCGTAGTGGATTTCTTGGACAATAATAGATTTGATGCTATTGATCAATTGAACTTGTTTGTCATCCAACAACTCAAAGCCCAAAGCAGAGAGTTGTTCTCTTAGATCTTCTTTTTGGGATTTATCCAAAGCATTAGGAATGATAACTTTACCCAACTCTATGGAAAGAACAGAAAGCTTTCTTTCGGTGAACACCTGATGAACCGCAGTAATGCACCGAGGGCATACCATATTTTTGATTACAATTTCAATTCCCATCTTTACTTTCATCGTATTAAATTGATCAAAAGAATTAAGCCTATACGCTTAGGTCAAAATTACAGAAAATGATTTACTCTGTTGGGCAAGCTACCGTTTATACACAAATCATTTCCGATGGTTGAAATAGAAATTCAACACGATCAATTTTATCGAAGACAAAATACCTTCCGTGTCCTTTTGCCCTTTACGATAGAAGGACTTCCGTGTTATTCTGTGCCTCCAGTGGTTCAATTGCGTTAAATCGTCAACCTTTTACCTTTAAATTCTATATGTGTATAAACGGTAGGTTGTGCAAGATAACGACTAAAGCCACTCTCCTGTTCAAATTGAAATTCGATTATTTCAAAAAGACGAATACGCAGTGAGTAATTAGAAAAAACTTGACCTTAACAAATTTGAGATTAATAGAAAATGTAGTATTATTGCAGTCGATTCAGTACTGTTTGATATTCTGCAATCGGAACTTTAAAGTAAGTGGAAGGTTTTGCGCCTTATTTAGCTCAAAACTCCGCGAAATTGAAAACAGTATTAATATATGAGGGTATAGCTCAGTTGGTTTAGAGCGCTTGCTTGACAGGCAAGAGGTCGGCAGTTCGAGTCTGCCTATCCTCACACAGAAAGGCTTCCATTTGGAGGCCTTTTTTATTACAGTTCAATAAACCGATTACAATTTCAAAATATCAAACCTTCTCATTTAATCTCTATAAATGAATTTTGAATTACTGCTTCAAAATGTCGCTCAACATATTTCTACTTCAAAAGAAGAAAAGGAATTTTTTAAATCGATTTTCACAATCAGAAATTTAAAGAAAAAGGAGGTTCTATTACAAATGGGACAGCCTTGTAATTATTTTTATTTTGTAAATAAAGGAATCCTTCGCGCTTATTCGATCAACGAAATGGGAAAGGAAACAACCGTAATGTTTGCCTCGCAAAGTTGGTGGATAACCGATATGTACGGTTTTGCTAAAAACAAAAACACTACAGTAACCATTGAAGCCATACATTCTGCAGAAGTATTACAAATGAACAAAAAAGGATTTGAGGACTTGGTCAATCAATTTCCTGTATTCGAAAAATTTTACAGAATACTTTTTCAAAATGCTTACATCCGAGAACAACAAAGAGTGATTCAAACCTTGTCTCAACCCGCTGCTGATCGATACCGTTCTTTTTTAAAGCAATACCCTACCCTTGCCCAAACGCTTCCTCAAAAACAAATTGCTTCTTACCTTGGCATTAGTCCAGAATTTTTGAGTACACTCAAATCTGGTATTAAATAATGATCAATTGAAAAAGCCTTTACAATGTTTAGATAACATCGCAAAGGCTTTTAACTAAAAGTGAATTGTACTTATTCTAATCCCGCAAAACAACAATTCGTTTTGTTCTGATCAACGAATCATGTTTCAAGGTAACAAAGTAAACTCCGGAACTCATTTGGTCTACTTCAAACTTCACCATGATTCCATTTGGACTCCCTTTCACTTTTTGTTCGTGATGATTTCTTCCATATTCATCAGAAAGGAATAAAGTATATTCTTCTCCTTCTCCCGGTGCATCAAACACAACATAAAACGGCTGTCCAATCGTTGGATTCGGATAAACATTTAGACTATACACTCCGTCTAAGGAATTGGAATCAATGTATTCCTCGCCGGGCGTCGGCAAAAGTGATGAATTACTATTTTCACAATAACTGATATTCGATAAAGAGATCTGAAGCTGAGAAGCATTATAATCAAATCCATCAGACAAGATAACGGTAATGCTTTGAATAGCCCCCACCAAATCAACCTGTACGGTATCATGAAGTGCTCCACTATATTCTCCAAAAGAATGGAAATTACCATCCATGTCAACATATCGAATTTCCACCTGATCAATGTATTTATCATCAGCCGATCCGCTTATATTCGAATCCATTTTTGTAATGGTAAAAGACGGATTCAAATGACCATTCAAATCAATGGTATAAAATCCACTTCCGATTCCTGAGTAATTTAAAACGTTGGATCCGAACCAGGTGAACTGAGTAACACAGGTATCACATGCATCTGGCGTTCCATTATTATTCTGATCCATATTGTCATCGCCTACTGGACAGATGTCTTCTTCATTGCATACACCATCCATGTCTGTATCTTCAAATTCTCCAACACAGTTACAGTTTTCATCATAGACTTCTCCTATCGTACAAGGATCACCGTCATCACAGACTTGTCCAACTGTTGAACAATCATCACAGGCATCTGGTATTCCATCGTTATCCGTATCAACAGTATCGTC
>CALIAG010000110.1 GCA_938041325.1 uncultured Saprospiraceae bacterium
ATCAAAGAGAATTCTTTTTCCGTATTGTAAGGCTATGTCTTCAGTTGACAGCATAGTATATTTTTTTCAATGTGTTTTAGAAGCTGCAAATGTACGGGTTTTTAAGGGATTTCACTCTGGATTTTTAAAATAAATTTATCCTTAAAACGGGATGGATATTGACTTTAAATCTGACTTAAAATGTAGAAGAACTCGGCTTAGGAGATTGGCAGATGACAAGATATTAATAGGGAAATCTAAGACCCATTGAAGTGAATATTCAGTCGTTTTTTAGATTGCTTTTATCGAGTAAAGTGGAAGGATAGACGGATAAATGATATATTCTTTTAATAAGAAGTTATTAAAATGAAAAAGATGATGAAAGAGAAAAAGAAAAATAAAGAAGAAGAGAGAAGGATAGAAAAAAGAGACAATAAGATCAATACCATGATTTTGGTTTTGATAATTATCTGTTTAATTACAAATCCTTCTTGCATGACTTCTGATCCTGAATTAGGTCTTCACTTGTTTTGTTATTTATGCATTTTTATTTTGAATCACGAAATGAAGTTTTGTTGATAGCTCTACAGATGAATAATTAATTTTTACTTTGAATGAAATTTTAATGTGGAAAGTGTATTTTTAAAATATGGAAAAAAGTCGATTTAGTACAGATAGAATTATTGGTCTTTCAGCAATGTTGATCAGTGTCTTAACACTTTTAATTTTTATTTATCAAACTTCTATTATGCACCGTCAAAGTCGATTGTCAGTGACTCCACGACTTGATTTTAATCAATCCTTAGTTCAAGGGGATTCTATAATAACAATAGCATGGAGTATTGAAAACAAAGGATTGGGACCAGCCATTATAGAAGACATAAATATTGTTTATCAAAAGAAAAAGTATCCATTGGATTTTGACAAGTTTTTTGAAGATGTTTTTCCAAAATTAAATCAATATGGCAACCTTGTCGGAACAATGACAATGTCCGAAGGTTCGACCATATCAGCGAATGAAGAAAATGCTATTTATAAGTATAGGTTTAGAAAAAATAAACTAAATGAAATCCGTGATTATCTAGAAATAAATGAAACGGATGATTTTCCTTTTGAAATTGAAATAGTTTATTCTTCTATTTATAAAGAAAGATGGAAGGATTCCAATCTGCATCACGGCCATCCAATAAAATTATAAAATTTAGATTTCTCAATCGTCCATGCGGATAATCACTTTTTCACTGCCATGACTATGGCTACAACTAATTTTTGGTAAATTTTCCACGCGCAAGGAAGCTAAGTCCGGAGAGGATCGGATGTAATCCCTCATTTCTATTAATTCTGCTCGATTGTACAGTTGATTGATTTTTTGTCCAGCGATGGTATTGTTGGATGGCTGATTATCCAGCATCACAAAAAAGGCAAAGGATTCTGCAATATCTTCTGTAGGGCTGGTGGCCGCGTAGGAAGAAATAAAACGGTTCGTATATCTGCTATAGAACTGATCGTTTTCATCTTCATCGAAGGAATTGTAAACACCAATGATGTCTCTCCAGCCAATTTCATAATTTTCATGAATATAAGCATCGTCAAAACTGCAACCGCCGAAAGGAGTGTAGGTGTCACAACTGGCAACACGTGGGCCTATTTGGGTATTATTCAAACTAAGAATATGCCCGAATTCATGTAAGCAGATGTAGGTGAAATTACTTCGAATCGTAGCTTGATCCAAATTGCCAGCGTAATCTATTGAAAGGCCCATTTTCCATTGGAAATTATTGCCATTTAAATTTTGGACATATCCAGCGACATTGTCTTCGCTTTTAAATATTTCAAATTGGTGGACAAAATGTAAGTGAGAAGGGGGAACGATTTGTTTATAGAATTCCCACATGTCCAAATGTTTTTGGACATTGGCCTGATCTGCTTTATAAGCATTGCGAACATCATTGTCGCGAATCTTCAAGAGATTACCATTCTCAACCGCATACAAAGTCAAGACGTTTTCGTCCAGTTCTATATCTGCATTATTTTCGTTGGAGGAATTGTCCGGAATATCTTCGACTTCTTCATTTTGATTGGAAGTAAACAGATTGTCTTTTTGACAAGAAGTAAAAAATAATACCACTGCAAGTTGGAGAATAAAAAATAGGGGGGAGGGGAAAGGGGAAGAGGGAGTGGGAAGTCTTTTCGTTTTTAGCATCACATTTGTTTTTTAGCGTTGTACAAGGCACAATTCAAATCTTATAATGTAATGCTACTTTCGAATAGATGTTGAGTTTAGTTAAAGAGGTTTAATCTAAACGTTACTAAAATTCAATTAAGTATTTCAAGCTAGAAAAAAAATCGCCTTAAGCATATCAATGTCTTGAATCCGATAAAAAAAACAGCGCTGGATTTATTCCAACGCTGTCTAATCTTGGTGAAAACTAAAACGGTTTTAGGGCAGTACAATAGGGTTGTTCACATTTTGTTCTGAGGGTTTTTAGTGAAGTTTTATTTCTACTCTTTTAGAATTGTGCTTTTTGTGGTTGCATTTTAACTTTGGTAAATCGCCTACGCTCAATGCCAACACATCCGGTGTATTTCGCATATGTCTTCTCAATTCAATTAATTCTGGGCGATCATACATTGCTTGAATTTTTTTGGCTGCGATTGTATTTCCATTTCTTTCATTGTCTTCTATTACAAAATGGGTAAATACCTCTGCGATATCTTCACCCGGATTCGTGGCAGCATAATCAGTAACGAAACGATTCTGGTATTTTGAATAAAAATCAAAAATATCGTCTTCATCCAATCGTTGGTGTTCAGCATAAATATCTTTCCAACCAATGTTATACAATTCATTGATATAAGCATCTGCGTTTGTACAACCTTCAAATGGTTGAAAAGTACTGCAGCCTCCAGTCTCGTTGGCCATCTGAGTTTCGTTTAAAGTCAGGATGTGGCCAAATTCGTGAATACAAGTGTACGCAAATTCACTAGAGAGGTCAGATTCATTTAGATTGTCTGCAAGGTCAATGGCCAATCCCGTTCTCCATTTTTTGCTGCCATCTTCCAATTCTACTACGTATCCTGCGAGGCTATTGCCACCATAAAAAACTTCAAATTCTTTTACAAAATGCAACTGATTTTCTGGGATAAGATTTTTGTAAAAAGCCCACATTTCCATGTGTTTTCCAATATCTTGTTGGTAAGCCTTCAAATTATTTTTTACACTGAAGTCTTTAATTTTTCTCAATTCACCATTCTCTACAGCATATAGTGTTAGTGCGCCTTCTGTCTCTTCTTCATCGCCATTGTCTTGATCAAAACCTCCATCAGATCCATCATCGTTTTGTTCTGTGAATTGATCTCCAAAATCATCTTCATAAAATCGATCTTGGTTACATGAACTCAATGCTAAGATGACAAGGATGGCAAGCGTGCTTAAATTATTTTTTAAATATTTCATTATAGTTGGATTTAAGTTGTGAACAATAGATTTAAGTAAGTCTTCAATTCATATACTTTTTTATATTTAAATCACATCATTTGATTACTAGTCCATTCAAACCTTTTTATCCCCTATCTCGAAAAGCGTTTTTTTCAAATAAATCTTTATTTGTGTGCATTTACCGGTAAAATAATGATGGAATAAATTTTATGAAACAGTGGACTCAAGTTTGTTTCACCCTTTATGTATAGGAGGAAAGCATTTTTTTCCTTTAAAAATGAAAAAAAATAGAAAAGTAAAAAGTCTGGTTCTATGACAATATTTGGGAGGATTAAAAGGAAGGGAATAGAGGTATTTTAATAATACCCTGTTACTAATTCTCATTTTGAAAAAATATACTTCCAAATCGAGAAATTTATTGTTCGTTTTTCGCTGTAGGAAGGGAGAATTTAGGTGCTTTTTAGGATAAAACTAGTTATAATATTTTGTGACAATGTAAGGGAGTATTTTTCGTAAGTCATCGAATATGAGAGGTTTATGTTAGGGATTTGTGATGAAACAGGAAGCATGTGACTGCGTATATTTTTACATCTGTGTTTTTTTTCAAATGAAGATTTAGATGGTTAAAAGCTTTGGCAAAGAAATTGGCCTATATAAATTGAAACCATGAAAAAATACAAAAGTGAATCTATTTAATATTATTATCCAAAAAGCTAATTCCTTCCTAGATACATTAGAACCAAAAGAGATACGAAGATTTGTTTTCAAATTGGAGTTATTTCTTGCGATGGGGCTGAGCGGTATTTTATTACTGATCCTTGTAATATTTGAACCACAAAAATTGGAATTGATAGGGATACTAGGCTATACCTTTTTGGTAATGCTCCTTTCCTATTATTTTTATAAAAAAGGTGAGTTTAAGAAAAGTGTTTGGTCATATATGATCTTCGGATCTGGCTCTATAATACTTATCTCATTTTGCTATCCTGCGGCGAAAATGGAAGGATTGTTTTTGTTTTTGATAGCCGTATCTTCGATGCTTTTTCTGGGAAAAAATAACAAGTCACTTCAGGCTTGTATTGTTTTTTGTATATTAGGTACAGCGTCCTTAGTTCAAGAATCACTTTTTCAAGACCTTTCAGAGCTTAATAATAATTCTCCATTAATCCGTCTAAATAATGCTCTAATTCTATTGGTATTTCTTCTAGAAGGAATACTTAAAGCTTTTTATTACTCTTTAGTGGAGTCAAAATCTGCAGAAGGATATCGAAAGAAAAACGAGGAGTTGAAATTAAGTGAGCATAATCTAAAGGATATTTTCGAAAATATTTATGATGGGATTGTAATTATGGACGCCGAGGGGTATATCGTAGAATGCAACAAAGCGGCGAAGAACCTTTTAGAAATTACTAATTGCGAAAAACTTCATATTAAGGATTTGGTTTATCAGGATGATGTTGAAAAATCAAATTTCTATTTAAATCAATTGCAAGAGAAAGGATTTTACACCGGATATGAAGGTAGAATTATCAGCAAGAAAGGGAATGTAAAATATGTTGAAGTAAATTCTGTAGCGATTTTAGATGAGCACGGAAATTTGACAGGGAGTAGAGATATAATACGAGATATTTCTGTAAAGAAAAAACAGGAAGGTTTGGTCTTGCAAAAAATGGAAGAACTGAATTCAAAGAATATAGAATTGGAAAAATACATCGCATCCAATCATCAATTAGAAAATTTTGCTTACCTCGCATCTCATGATTTGAAAGCCCCCACTCGAACGATCAAAAGTTTTGCTCAACTTTTAGAAAAATCATTAAAGGATAGAATTTCAGAATCCGAAAAAGAATACCTCGAGTTTATTAATAACGCGGCTACAAATATGAGCCATCTTATTGAAAGTTTGCTGACTTATTCTTTAGTGGACAAGCAAGAGTATTCATTTAAGCCTTGTCATTTGCATGACGAATTGGATTCGGTACTAGCAGGAATGCATTCCAATATCGTAGAAAACAATGCTCAAGTGGTGGTTCAGAATTTCCCAGATAATTTAAATGTAGATAGCACATTTATCAAACAGCTATTTCAAAACTTGATAGCCAACGCTATTAAATTTAAAAAGGAGAATGTTGATCCAATTGTAATCATTGAAGCAGTTGAAAAAGAAAGTGAATATCTCTTCAAAATTCAAGACAATGGCATAGGAATCAAAGAAGAATATTTTGATGAAATATTTTTACTTTTTAGAAAATTGAATGCCGGCGATTTTTATAACGGAACAGGAATCGGTCTTGCCATGTGTACAAGTATTGTAAGAGAACACAAAGGTAAATTGTGGGTAGAATCAGAATTCGGACAAGGAACTACTTTCTATTTTACGATTTCAAAAGGTTTAGGGGAGAAGCCTAGAGTAAGGATTCCAGAAGTTGCAAATGCTGGTCACAGTTTGCTTTCAAGCAATTAACCTCCTCTCTTTTATGTGAAACGATTAGTCTCATCGAATACCTTTTTTTAATTTAGGAATGCGTAATTTTCCGAATAATTAAAAGGTAAATTATGAATATAATAGAATTTTTAAGCCAACCCTGGCATTGGTCCATTTCTGGATTAATGATCTCCTTTGTCATGTTTTTACTCATTTATCTGGGCCAACGCTTTGGCGTATCTTCTTCATATGATGCACTTTGCACAATGGGAGGAGCCGGAAAATTCATTGACTATTTTAATGTTGATTGGAAAAAAAGAGATTGGCTTTTGGTCTTTGGACTAGGAGCCATTATTGGTGGTGGAATCGGGATTAGCTTTTTTGGGAGTCCATTACCTGTTCAAGTTTCTGAAGCAACGGTGACCGATCTTCAAAATTTAGGCGTCATGGTTCCAACGACGATAGAAGAGGGTAGGGGTTTCATTCCACATGATATTATGAATTTTGAAGCCTTGGCTAGTTTGCAAGGAATCTTACTCATGGTAGTAGGAGGATTCTTTATTGGTTTTGGAACGAGGTATGCGGGAGGCTGTACTTCTGGCCATGCGATTACTGGTTTGTCGAATTTGCAATTGCCTTCATTGGTAGCAGTGATTGGTTTTTTTATTGGAGGCTTGATTAGTACGTTTGTTTTGTTGCCGATGATATTGGGGTAACTCACCCCGATCGCTTCGCGATGTCCCCTCTCTCTGGCGAGAGGGGTGTGGGACGTGTTAGAATTGCGGTGCAATTCGTGGTCGTATTTGGAATTGCGGTGCAATTCGATTTTTTTAGGAAAAAAATATTTAGATATGCGTTTACTTAAATTTTTGATGGTTGGAATTTTATTTGGGATTGTAATGACTAAGTCAGAAGCAGTTTCATGGTTTAGAATTCAAGAGATGTTTCGATTTCAGGCTTTTCATATGTATGGTATTATTGGTGTAGCAGTGGTGACGGGAGCAGTGATGCATTTCATGATGAAAAAAGGGCAATTTAAAAACAACAACGGTGAGGTGATCCGCTTTGCTGACAAACCTAAAACTTATATAGCTAGTATTATAGGAGGAACTTCCTTTGGCTTGGGTTGGGCGCTGACTGGAGCTTGTCCTGGCCCGCTTTATACTTTACTGGGGCATGGGTATTGGATTGTTTTGGTTGTGATTGGAAGTGCTTTGCTTGGGGCAATGGTGTATGGTGGGCTGCGGTCGCGGTTGCCGCATTAACTCACCCCGATCGCGAGCGATGTCCCCTCTCTCTGGCGAGAGGGGTGTTGGACGTGTTTAAAATTGCGGTGCAATTTAGTGGTCGTGTTAGAAATTGCGGTGCAATTTTTTGTCGTGTTTGGAATTGTGGCGCAATGTTTATTGATAGATTCTGATGACTTGGCCTGTGTTTTTTCCTTCTACTGCTCTGACATAACCTTTCATCATTTTGTCCATTGGGATAGGAAAATGACCAGGGAAATAAGTTTTATATTTTGCGAAAGCATCTTCAACAACTCCTGTTGAAACGACATTCAATCGTATACCTGCTTGCAATTCAAGAGCTGCGGCTTGTACGAAGCTGTGTATTCCTCCATTGACCATTGCTGCACTGCTTGTTTGAACAACAGGATCATCTGCTAGGATTCCTGTAGTCAAAGTCATTGATCCATTTTCATTCAAATAGTTTTGTCCGATTCTCACTAGATTAACTTGTCCCATGAGTTTGCTTTTTATGCCGATGTGATAATCTGCTTCTGTCAGCTCATTGAAGGCTCCCCATTTGGCTTCTCCTGCTGCGCAAATTATTGCATCTACTTTCCCGACCTTTTCAAAGAGCGCTTCGATGGATTTTATTTCGCTGATATCGACTTGATGGGTACCACTGGTTTTTCCAACAACAATGACTTCGTGTTGTTCTTTGTAGTATTTTACTATTTTTTTGCCGATGGTTCCGGTTCCTCCGATGATGAGTATTTTCATTTGTTTTATATTTTTTGTGTTCTGTAAAAAAAAATAGACTTAAATAGTTCTTTTCTTTCTACTTTTTCCTTGATGAAAATGGCAAGCCGTACCGACTGGATACGGCGGCGACAAAAAATCAAGGCTGTATACATTTTTTAACGCTACGAAAAGATCGAAACACTAAACCAAATAAACTCGCTTTATTGCTGTTCTATTTTTGGGTCATTGTAGGTTAATTTCCTTTTTTCTCTTAATCAAAGACTTTATTAGCTCAGACAGTATTTGGTTCTTAACGTGTTTAGATCTCCCACCCGCTTCGCGGTTCTCTCCACCGGAGCTTACACTCCGCTCTTCATTTCATTCAGAGTACGCTTCGTTCATCACTAAAATGAATAAGGCCACCTTAGTTTATTCTTCGCAACTTAACTTTTTAATTTAAGTAAGCCTCTGAGTTTTACGATCGTAAAAAAGCATTTATAATTAG
>CALIAG010000111.1 GCA_938041325.1 uncultured Saprospiraceae bacterium
TTAAAATAAAAAAGCTGATAAGAGTAATTTTTATTCTTCTAGCAATACTTGCTCTTATTCTTGCTCTTGATTTAGATTTTATCTTTTTTTCAACCGATTCCTTTGATTTTCGTCTCACAACAGTGATCGGTGCAGTTTTGATTATCCAAGTTGCTCGATTATTAGATTGGATGATTTCTCGGCTTCTTTTATACAATTATCATCGAAGAAAAGAAGAAATTGATACGCCAAAAGAATTAAGTCAAAGTGAAAAAGATGTAGAAGGTCTTGCGAGTCGGACTGTTCAATACATTGTTTATGTTTTTGCGATAATTATTATTCTTCAAACCTTCAATCTTGATTATACAATCCTACATTTTGAAGATCACGATCTCCATATCTCAAATATCGCGTGGGCAGTTTTGATTCTGTTGAGTGCAAGATTGGTTTCTTGGATCTTTAATCAACTCATTTTAACGAGGTACTATAAAAGAAAAAATGTCAATGTTGGTTCTCAATATGCGATCAATCAACTATTGAAGTATGTGATTTTTACAATTGCTGCATTCATGGCAATAGAAAGCCTTGGAATTAAAATGACTGTTATTTGGGGTGGTGCAGCTGCGTTGTTGGTAGGTGTTGGTCTTGGATTACAACAAACGTTTAATGACTTGATTTCTGGAATAATTTTACTTTTCGAAAGAACAGTGGAAATGGGAAATGTGGTTGAAGTAAACGGGCTTGTTGGGACAGTTCAAAAAATAGGATTGCGGACATCAATAGTTGAAACCCGAGATAATATTTCTGTTGTTGTTCCAAATTCTAAGCTAATCACTGAGAATGTGGTGAATTGGAGTCATTACGATGATAAAGCTAGGTTTCATATTGATGTAGGTGTAGCTTATGGATCAGATACACAAAAAGTAAAAAAGATCCTATTGGAAGTTGCGAAGGACAATGTGTATGTATTGGACTTTCCAGCGCCAATTGTACGGTTTACTTCCTTTGGAGATTCAGCCTTGGATTTTCAGGTTCATTTTTGGAGCCACAACTTTATAATCATTGAAGATATCAAAAGTGATTTACGTTTCGAAATCGACAGAGTTTTTAGGGAAAATGATATTTCAATTCCTTTTCCACAACGGGATGTTTGGATCCGCAAAGAACCAGAAAGCAAATAGAATAGCTTACAGCTTGCAAACTATTCTATTTTATGATTTTTGATTAAATCAGAATCCTTCTCAAATGCTTTTCCTTTATAACCTTAGTTTAAAAGGTTTTTGATTCTATTGTATTCTGAATTGTTAGTATTTGACCCCCTGCAGCTTAGTTCTGCTGCCTTTGCCTCAATCTCTTGAACTCTATTGGCTGGATTTGGGTGAGTACTTAAAAATTCAGGAGGCGAACCTTGTCCTTCCATTTTCTTGAAAAAACCTGCAGCTCCAGCTGAATCATATGGAGTATTGCATAAATAAATAACGGAGTACTCATCTGATTCTGATTCATGTGCTCTTGAAAATTTCAAACCAACCAAACCTCCAACGACTTGCTTAAGTGCATCTTTTTTGCCTAAAGCAGCATCTAATAATACACCGATACCAACTTGCTTGGTCATCTGCTTGGTTGAATGCCTTCTATCTGCATGAGCAATTTCATGTCCCATGACACCTGCTAGCTGATCTTCAGAATCCAAAAATTTAATTAAACCAGTGTAGACATATATGTATCCACCTGGTGTGGCAAAAGCATTAAGTGTTTTGTTGTCATTAATAATTTTGACTTGCCATTTGAATTCGTTTTTATATTTCACTTTACCCGAATTAAGAATTCGCTGGGTAATGTTTCGAACATAGCGATAAACTTCAGGGTTTTGTTGCTCATTCAAAATTGGGAATTGAGCAGGATCTGATTCAATTTCACCACTGACCTGTAATCCTAAACGTATATCATCTTCTACGCTGAACAAGTTAATGTTGCCAACAGTTTTTTGGGTAATTTCGCATCCGGAAATAGTAAAAATAATTACAAATGCGAATAACTGATAAAGGGATCGATTTTTCATATAAAGTAGTTTTAAAATATATTCTATCACATTAACACCAAAAGCTAAGCCGAAATTATTTGATTTATGCTAAATAAAGATTAAAAGTATGGATCTATAAAGATTTACTAAAAAAGATCTAGAAGTCGACGGGAAAGGGCGTTAATTACTTTAACCTTGCCGTTAAAAATTCGTTAAAGTATTCTCGAAGTTTAAAAGAAATTTTTCATAAAGCGTTGTTATTTAAATTCTTATGAATAACGAATTCTTTCTGTAAGGTAATCTGCATGTAACCAAAGCGCTTTGAAACGGTCTTAATTAACGAAAGGTGACAATAAAATTGTAATTTTGGAAGTATATAATGATAGAGTTGCGAACCTTTTGAATGATCCAAATCCAACTCAATAAAAAGAATATTAAAACCAATCACAAACAATTTTTAAAGCAAAAAAGATGATTAAAAAACTATTATTCGCATCAATATTAACGATCCTGTTTTCTTTTTCTATGAACGCACAAAGAATTGCTGTTGTAGATATAACAGGAGTTTTAGAAGGAATGTCATCCTATCAGGAAGCACAATCTGAGTTGGACAATTTGGCTGCAAGATGGAAAAGAGAAATCTCTGAGGAGTATGATAAAATTAAGGGAATGTACAACCGTTATCAGGCTGAACAGGTTCTTATGAGTGAAGAGAATAAGAAGCAGAAGCAAGACGAGATCATGGTGAAGGAAACGAAAGTAAGAGAAATGCAAAAAGATAAATTTGGTCCAGAAGGGGCTTTATTTGATAAAAGACAACAATTGGTCAAACCAATTCAAGATAAAGTTTATGCTGAAATTGAAGAGTATGCAGCAGAAAAAGGCTTTGATTTTATATTTGATAAAGGTGGATCTGCAGGAATTATTTTTGCGAATGACAAGTATGACAAAACTGCGGATATCAAAAAACTTTTGGGAGAATAGGCGATAATTGAAGAAAATATATAGGAATTGGTGATTGCTTTTTATGACCCAATACTCGGTATATTAAAAAAATTATAAACTAAGTTTCACCACTTGGAATTATATTGTATTTTTGCCTCCCATTTAACAGCTTTTGAAACCGGGCATTGCCCACAAAAAGTATTTGTATAAATTCTATTACCAATTTATCCGACTACTATATATAATTATTGAATGTAAATTAATTTAAAAATGAAACAGATATTCAAATTAAGTTTTTTCACGCTTGTCTTTGCAATGATGACTTTTGCAACTCAAGCACAGAAGTACGGGTATATCAATTCCCAAGGAATCCTTGCTGAAATGGCAGAGGTTAAACAAATGAACTCTAACCTTAAAACGTTGGGAGAGCAATTGCAAAAGAAAGGTCAAAACATGTTGACTGCTTACCAAACCAAAGAAAAAAATGCTGTAGCTAAAGCGGAAAAAGGGGAATTATCTCCTTTAGAGCAAGAAACTCTTGGTAAAGAATTGCAGGCAGAACAGCAAGAGATTATGAAATTCGAGCAAGAGATGCAACAACAATTGGCTAAAAAGGAGCAAGAATTGTTGAAGCCTATCATCGACCGTGTAAACGGAGCGATTGCTGAAGTTGCAAAAGAAAAAGGTTATAATATGATCTTTGACGCTGCAGTTCTTTTATACGCAGAAGAAGGTACAGATGTATCTACTGCTGTAAGAGGAAAGTTAGGAATGTAATCAAAGAACTATTGTTTTAGAATAGTTAACCTAATATAGAGTCTTTGACTCAGCATTGGCGACCCCTAAGGTCGCCAATGCTATTTTTAGGACCTTCTTTTTGAAGAAATCATCTTTTAGGAGACAAAGCCTATCTTTTTAATGGCGATAAATTTGCCGAATCTATTTGATATTAGGATTTACACATCGTGAAAATTCCACCTAAAAAGCAACTCCTGCTTTATCATCTATTTATAAGTCAATGTTAGACAACTCGTTGCTTCTACGACGAAAAGATATATTTAGTGCATTGATCAATCTGATAAAAAGTATTTTTCTTAGATTCGCAATTGCTTTTAAATTGAAATTGCTCTTGCTTTCTTCAAAAAGTTTAGACAATTTTAGTTTTTAGAAAACAAATGTATGTTCACTCAAGTTCACTACCCGAAAATATTGCCACAAAAGGCCTTGGATAGATATCTCGCCAAAGGCTGGTTTCGGATGGGACAAATGATCTTTACTTGCCACTTTCTCTGTTTCAATAGTAAATTATACACCTCTATTTGGACTCGCCTAGATTTGGAGAACTACACTTTCCGCAAAAGTCTTCGAAAAATTATCAAAAAAAACGGCGAGCAGTTTGATGTTAGAATTCGAGAGGCTCAATTCGATGAAGAAAAAGAAATGCTTTATCAGAAACACAAAACAAGATTCGAAGGATATGTCGCTGACACTTTGAAGGAATCTTTGTTTGGAGAATCTGCTAGAAATATATACAAAACCTATGAGATTGCTATTTACGATGGATCCAAGTTAATTGGGGCAAGTTTTTTTGATATGGGAGACGATAGTCTTGCAAGTATAATGGGTTTATTTGACCCAGATTATGGAAAATACAGTCTTGGTTTTTATACCATGTTAAAAGAAGTCGAGTACGGGAAATCTCTTGGAAAGAAATTTTATTATCCAGGTTATATCGTACCAGGTTATCCAAATTTCGATTATAAAAAAAGAGTGGGAAATCTTGAGTTTTATGACTCCAAGTCACGAGAATGGTTGGACTTAGAGATCATGGAAAGATCACACTTGTTGTCTGAAGTTTTGAAAGATAAGTTGACAAGTGCAGAATCGTTTTTAATAAAAAGAGGTATTCCTAATAGTCAATTATTGTATCCTTTATTTGATAAAAAACTATGGGGTTTTGAAGCGGATGAATTTTTGCAATACCCACTTTTCATTTGTTGTTATCCAAAAAGCAACAATATTCACACTTTAACTTTAGAGTATGATATTTTTAAAGAAGTGTTTCGTTTGTATCGTGTTATGAAAATTGACGACGCCTCTGTTGTGATCTATGCAATGTTTGAAGGATACGACAAGGAGACTTCTTGTCTGGAATTTTTATTAAAAGAAGATTTAATTATAGAGACTTCTTCGATTGAAGAGATTGCCGAATTGATAAAAGATAACAAGCCTACCTTGTATTAAAAACGCAGTATTCAACTACCAGATTTTTTTATAGTTTTCGTTGTCCACCCACTTGCTCCAATTGCGATTATAAGTGTGGATATTTTTAGTTGGTTCTCCTTTTATATTTACGAGTTCATAACCATCATTGACCCATTCAAACAAACTACCATACAAGTTGTAGACCTCTGTGAATCCTTCCTTTTGTAGCTTCTTTCCGATTTTTTCGCTTCGATATCCAATAGAACAATAGACAACGATAGGTTGAGTTTTATCAATATTTTCTAAGGTGGAAAAATCAAAATTTTTATAGCCAATATATTGAGCTCCTTCAATATGACTTACGTCAAACTCTTCTTTTTCGCGCGCATCCAAAATCGTATAACCTTCTCTATTTTTTGCCAATTTATCCGTGTCCATCAAAGGAACTGAAAAGCTAAGTAGTGAAGTAACTTTTTGATCGAAAGCGGGATTGTCTAAAGCAATTTTACCCTCCGGAACCTGTGCAGTACAGCCTTGTAAAAAAGCGAAAATAAGTAAGATGAAAAGCTTAGGTTTCAACATGTTATTAAGTTACAATTAAAACGACTAATAGTCAATTTTGCGTCTCTGGAGCTTGTCATAGAAAAGACTTTTATATAGTTATGACGGAAATAAGTTAGCCCGTTGGCTATAATTTTGTTGGTCCATTTCCGACAAAATCTTCAATGACTTCATTGTTTTCACAGAGAGGTGCTAACTCAGATTTGATGAAATTCTGGATTTTGTTTTTGTCAGAATCGGGATACAATAAATGCAAATTTGGTCCAGCATCAAGGCTAAAGTACAGAGGTAGTTTTGATGCAGTTCTGAACGCACGCACTTTTTCTATCATTGCCAAACTAGATGGCTGCATAAGAATATACGGAGGTCTTGAAGTCATCATCAAAGCATGCAAAGTAAGTGCTTCACTTTCCGCAATTTCTCCAAATGCTTCGATATCGCCAGACTTCAAAGCTGTCAGTAATTCAGCAATATTGTTGTTGGCTTGGGTATACCGATTGTCAGCATAAATATTTCCTTCCATCAGCGCATGACCTGCGCGTGATGAAACTGACTTTTCGGCTCTTGAAGCGATTAAAATATCATCATGAAAATTAGAAAAAACAGGATGCAGATCCTCAACAAAAGGAATCGCATGTAAATTAGAGGAGTCTTTTAATGACTTGGATTCTCCCCAAAAACCCATTTTCGGATATACGGAGCGACAAGCACTTCCTGAGCCAAGTCTTGAAACATAAGATGCCTTTTGCAAGAAATCCGCTTCCTTATTTAAGCTATTGAAAAGATCGTTTTCCAAACTACATAGACACATCGCTAAAGCGCTCATGCTAGAAGCGGAAGACGCAATGCCTGCTGAATGCGGGAAAGAATTATAAGATCGAATTTCTAACTGCAATTCTTTAAGGAAAGGAAAGATGTCAGAAATACGTTCTAGAAATAAAAGTATTTTTTTCGCGAAAGCTGGATTTTCTTTTTCTTCAAAATAAAACTGCAAATCAATTTTATCAGAAGCAGATTCCTTTTTAGAATACTTTAAAGTCGTTTCTGTAAAAGCGTTATTTAGCGTGAAACTGATCGAAGGATTGCGGGGCAATTGACGGCCGTATTTGCCCCAATACTTTACGATAGCTATATTAGAAGGCGACCTCCAGGTAATAGAACTGGAATTGATATCCTTATTATTCAAAAGAAGATTTGGGTTGACGTAATCCGACATGAAGTTTTAATCTTTGAGTTTAAGAAGCCCAAAGTTAATAAGAAAATTTATCCAAAAAGGTTTTGGTTTTAGTAGAGTTTATAACTCGTGAGAAATATCGAAGTCTTGAAGCACAGCATCCAAAATAGGTTCTTTGCCTACAATGTAACCTTCTTTTAATCGATATCCATTCAGTTTGCCAAGTTGATTCCAATATCCTGCGACAAAACCGCCACGCAATCCTTTCAGCAAATCATAAAAAGGCGTATCCAATTCACGTTCAATCATTGTAATTAAAACTCTTCCTTGGGTTTTAGAAAGATTTTTCAAGGTGCCTTTGAATTCTTCTTTGTATTCTTTCTGAAGCTTTTTAATATGCTTTTTCCTTTTTTTAGGCTTCATATTTTGAGTAGCCTCTTCAACTTCTCTAAAAATACGAATGGATTGTTTCGCGTAAGGATAAACTTTGTTCGCGTATCGACGGTATTTTAAATATAAACGATAATCGTCTTTGCTTTCAAATTGTCTAGGTGATGACACAGACATTTCGTCCAAATCGGCAATGAGGATAGTATCTGTTTCGGTGATTAAAACCGTTACAATTTCTCCGTCAAGCTTAATTTTTTCCCTTCTTTCTTGTGAAAACACAGTAGAAGTCGAGAAAAGAAAAATAAACAAGAAAATTAAATGTCTCATAAGCAAGATATTACAAATTCAAAACCAAAGTTGGTTATTAAACGAACAGCGGTGCTAATTATTTGTTTGCACGTTTAATATTTAGACGAATATATTGGAGAATTATCACTTAAGAAAAGCTTAATTAAAAGGTAATTATAAGTTAAGTAGGCAATCTTTTTGGTTTTCATTTTAATGAAATTTTGATTCCTACTGAAGAATTCGCTCCGTATATAGGTTTATACGGAGCGAATGAAAAAAGTTATTTTGATTTGTATTTATTGCTAAACTTGCGATACAAGGCTTTTTGCTTGTTGTCAAGGTCTATTTCTTTTCCGCGAATAAATGCCTGTTCAACGATGCAAGTCCTCATATCCAAAGCATCTCCAGCGGAAATGAAAAGCGTAGCATCTTTGCCGGTCTCAAGGCTTCCTACAGTTTTGTCAATTTTTAAGATTTTAGCGGTATTGGAAGTAATCGCTTTGAGCGCGTCCTCTTTGCTTAATCCAAAGCCAACGGCATGCCCCGCCTGAAAAGGCAAATTTCTAAGCCCTCCATGGTCTTGGTCGGCAGAAATTGCAAACAAAACTCCTGCTTCAGCTAACATTGCTGGTGTTTTAAAGGGTTGATCGATATCTGTATCCGGGTTTCTAGGCAAATTATGCATTTGTCTTAGAATAATGGAAATGTTGTTTTGTTTTAGAAAATCTGTGATCATCCATGAATCTCTTCCTCCAAATACAACAGGAGTAACGCCTAGTTTTTTCAACATTAAAACCGCAGCGGTGATTTCTTTTGCTCCATGCGTATGGACAAAAAGGTTTTTGCTGCCGTCAAAAAGCCCACGCATTGCCTCAAACTTCAGGTTCTTAACTGAAGCGGAAGTTTGTGAGTAAGCATAGGCTTCCTTAAAGAAAGAGTTGATTTCTTCTGTTTGCTTATCGTAATCATCATTTTTTGCGGCTGGAGCTGTAGAACGCCACCATCTTCGTTTGAAAACAGTAGGCCAGTTCAAATGAATGGCGTCATCTGCTTTATAAGCAGCGTCTTCCCAGTTCCAGGCATCCAATTCTACAATTGAACTTTGGCCAGAGATTCTTCCTCCTTCGGGAGAAATCTGTGCGAGGAGAATTCCATTGCTTCTTATTGTTGGGGTAACTTTAGAATCAGTATTGTAGGCAATAATAGACCTGACATTTGGGTTGAAATTACCGACTTCGCGTTTGTCATTGGTAGAGCGAACAGCATCAATTTCAACAAGACCAAGTTGGTTAGAAGGAACAATAAAGCCAGGATAGACATGCTTGCCGTCAGCCTTTATTATTTTATAATTTTTAGTATCGGAAGGTTGCATAGAACGACCGTCTCCAACGAAAGTTATTTTACCATTTTCAAAACCAACATTTCCACTTAGAATGGTTTGACCATTTCCAATATGAACCGTTGCTCCAGTAATCATAATTGCTTCGGATTGCTGAGGCGCTGGTGTTTGTTGAGCATATGAAAAAGAACAAAGCGTCAACAAAAAGAGAGTGAATATATTTCGCATTTTATTTTTCAATTTTAAAAGTTTAGGAATTAGTGAGCACCTTCATCGTGAATATCATCACAATGGTACAAATGACGTTGCCATTTTTTGACTCCTTGAGTTGGCGCTCCTTTGTCCTTAGCGTTCAATGATTTTTGTATTAACCTTGCTCGTTCTTTTTTAATTTCTTCGCGTACTTTTTTATCTTCATTTCTATCGAAAAATTTAATACCATCTACAAAAGTCATTTCAGCATTTGCATAAACTGAAAGAGGATTGTCAGACCACAATACGATGTCCGCATCTTTACCTGCTTTGATACTTCCAACTCTGTTATCAATGTGGAGCATTTTCGCAGGGTTAAGCGTTACAAACTTCCAAGCATCTTCTTCAGACACACCGCCGTATAGAACAGCCTTAGCTGCTTCTTGATTAAGGCGCCTTGCCATTTCTGCATCGTCGGAGTTGAATGCTGTCAATACTCCTTGCTCGTGCATAATGGCACCGTTGTGCGGAATTGCATCAATCACTTCGAACTTGTATGCCCACCAATCTGAGAAGGTAGAACCTGCAGCCCCGTGCTCAACCATTTTATCTGCCACTTTATACCCTTCAAGGATGTGTGTGAAAGTATTGACTTTGAATCCATGCCGATCTGCCACTTTCATAAGCATGTTAATTTCTCCTTGCTGATAAGAATGACAAGTTATAAATCTCTTACCTTGTATTATTTCCAAAACAGCTTCGAGATCTAGATCCGGTCGGTAAGCCTTGCCCGAACTTTTTAATTCTCCGTATTCTTTTGCTCTTGTAAAGTAATCTTCAAAAACTTGTTCAATTCCCATTCTGGTCTGAGGAAATCGGATGCGACTTTGATCGCCCCAGTTGGACTGTTTCACGTTTTCACCAAGTGCAAATTTTATGAAAGGATCGGCGTTTTCAAACTTCATTTGTTCTGGAGTAAAACCCCATCTAAGTTTAATTAATGCAGACTGTCCACCGATTGGATTCGCAGAACCATGAAGTAGTTGCGAAGTTGTAACTCCACCTGCTAGTTGACGATAGATATTTATGTCTTCTGAATTGACGACATCAGCAATGCTTACTTCAGCAGAACTTGCTTGTGTACCCTCGTTTACTCCTCTGCTTATAGCGATATGCGAATGCTCGTCAATAACTCCTGCGGTTAGATGTTTTCCAGTTGCGTCGATTTCTGTAGCTCCACCTGCAGATAGATTTTGTCCAACCTTGACAATTTTACCATCCTTTATATGCACATCTCCTTTTTCAATAATTCCATCAGACTCGTTGGTCCAGACCGTAGCATTTTTGAAAAGAATATTTTGAGCTGTTGGCTTATCACTCCATCCATGTGCTAAGAACGGGTACATCATCTGCCCCATGGATTGTTCTTTTTCTTCTTTTTTCTTGTCCTCTTTTTTCTTGTCTTTTTCTTTTATTGCCTCCAGGTATTGAGCAGACCAACTGATCCAATCTCCATTCGCAAGAGTACCGTTTCCAAAAAGATTTTTTTCCTGAATAGAACCGGAAAGTGAGATGAGTTCTTTCGCCTTTTTTTGAGGTTTGAAACTTAATGAAACAAGATCACCATTGATAGAACTTTTGACATCAATTTTGGTGGTATCATCTACTTGAATGTGCATTTTGCTTTTGGCAATTCTTAAGTCATATGTTTTGTTGTTGACTTTGAGGTCATATTTTCCGCTAAGGTCTTTGTCATCGAATCCTTTTATAACATGCGGTTTTCCTTTGATCCAGTTGTGGTGAATTTTAGCTTCTTTTTCAAAAATATCTTTTGAAGTGATAATGAAGTTTGCAATTTTTCCAGATTCTAAAGAGCCAATCAAATCAGAGACTCCAATCAATTGAGCCGGAGTACTTGTTAATGCTTTTAAAGCATCTTGTTTGGACAAACCACTTTTGACCGTTTTTCTAAGCTTGGTTAAAAAATCAGCTTTCTTTTTAATGCCGTGGCTAGTGATCGCAAAGTTAATTCCCGCTCCAGCCAATTGTTTAGCATTACTTGGAGCCATTTCCCAGTGCTTTAAGTCTTTTAATTCAACGTGTTGTGCGTCGAAGGGATCGGTCAAGTCGTATGCTTTTGGATAGTTGATCGGAATGATCAGCGAATGGCCTGAAGCTTTGATTTCATTCAATCTCTGATACTCATCTCCGCCACCTTTTATAATATATTTTACTCCGAACTCTTTTCCTAAAGTTGCAGCACGTAGAATGTCCAATCGATTGTTTACATCAAAAATTTGAGGTAAAGCTTGTAAGTCGTTCCACGCAGCCAAAGAAATATTGTATTCTTCTTTATGCCCTGTTTTTTTATACCATTCTCCATCTAGGTAAGTTTGCTTCAACAATGAAATAGAACCCATAAGAGAAGAAGGGTAATTCTGACTTGAAGTTCCTTTGCTAAAAGATAAGTGGTGAGCAACAGGACCTTTTAGAATTAGATTTTGTTCGACATCATCAGCTAAAAGCACGAGCGCAGATGAACCTCTGGATATCCCGTTTATATCATGGATAAGTACTGAGCCAAAACCAATTCCACGAGCCTCTTTGGCCTTTTTGTCATCTTTTTTGAAATGGTCTGCTGCGTTAAACTCTGAACGTAGAGCTTGGTTCCAGCTGTATGCTCCGTCTTTTTTAGACAACATTTGAGGCTTTCCTCTACCACGTTGACTGCTGGGTTTATTTTCTGGCAATCCATAGCTAGAATGTAGTTCAATAAAGGATGGGTAGATAAATTTTCCTTCCAAATCAATCGTAACGCAGGACTTAGGAATGGTAAGCCCAGTTCCAACTTGGACTACTTTGCCTTTACGTATAATAAGCGTTGCGTTTTCTAAGACTTGATCATGGCTTTTGTAAATCGTCGCATTTGTAAAAGCATAATGGCCGTCTCTTTCGTCAAAAACTCCATTCTTAGGGAAGGTTTTTTGAGCGGCGACCGTATTTACTAAAAAAAGTAAGGCCACAAAACAGCAAAAAAGATGTTGAAATGTTTTCATAAAGAAGTGTATTGTGAATATGTTTAATTGCTTGCTAAAGAGCTGAAAGCATACAAATATATCCAAATATATAATGCTTCAAATAATAGATGGGCGACATTCTTCGATTGGAAGCTAGAAAGTAGCTATTTTTGGGGAATGAACTCGAAAAGCACGATCCACGAATTTTTAGAAAGTCTAGAAAAAGCAGTTGAAAAAGAGACGTTTGTTAAACTGACATTGAGTAAAAATGGAAGTTCAGATAAAAGCCTCAAGAATATTTACGTTCGTGAAATTCTTTTGAAGAATAAGACCCATTTATCTTTTACTTATCATTTTGTAGATAGAGATGAAACTAAAAATTTCGAACTTAAAAAAGCATTGACGGAATTGTATAACTTTTTCGGATCTGTATTTTTAAATGGAGATCTATTTACAACGGAAAAGAATATTCTAGTCAGATATAACAAGAAAAGACAAGCAACCTTATTGTCAAAAGCAGCGGAAAACACCAAGCAGGCTAATGTAGGCCACGATAGAAAGAAAAAAAGATTGATTGTACCTGAAGGTGCGGATTATTTATACGAATTAGGTATTACCGATAAGGGTGGAAATGTTTTGGCGAAAGGACAGAAAAAGTATAAACAAATCAACAAATACATTGAGATTATTAGCAACCTGCTAGAATCGAAACCATTGCCGGAAGATGCAAGAATTGTAGACATGGGCAGTGGAAAAGGTTATCTAACGTTTGCCCTATATGATTTTCTAAAAAAACAAAAAGGGCTTAATCCTAAAGTAACAGGGATTGAACTGAGGGAACAATTGGTCCAAAAAACGAAGGCAATTGCAAAGAAGATTGGGGCGAAGGGTTTGGAGTTTATTTCTCAAGACATCAACGAATATAAAGCAGATAGAATTGATATGCTCATTGCGCTTCACGCTTGTGATATTGCAACTGATTTAGCGATTGCAAAAGGAATTAAATCGAAAGCTGAAATTATTATTGTTGCGCCTTGTTGTCATAAACAAATCAGACAGGAAATGTCTTGTGAAACGGCTTTGAAACCGATATTAAAACATGGCATTTTGAAAGAAAGACAAGCGGAGATGATAACAGATGGGATAAGAGCCTTATTGATGTCTTCGCAAGGTTATCAAACCAAAGTATTTGAATTTATATCAACGGAACATACTGCAAAGAACTTGATGATAATAGGAGTCAAAGGCAAAGTAGAAAAGGATGCCATAGAAAAAGTAGAAGCGATTAAAAAAGAGTTTGGTATTAAAACACATTACTTAGAAAAGCTGCTTTAATATAAAACAGTTACAAAGCCTCTCATCTTTTGTTCTGTGTTGGTGTACTCGGAAAAATATACTGCTTGAAAAACATAAACACCTTCAATAACAGGCTTGCCTTTGTAAGTCGCGTACCATTTGTCATCCATTGAATTTCCTGTGAAAAGAACTTCTCCATATCGATTGTAAATATTCCAACGGATAGAGGAAACACCGACGCCAATAAATTGAAAGGAATCGTTTTTGCCATCAAGGTTTGGTGTAATGGCATTTGGTGCAAAAAGCCGAGTATCTTCTTCTACACAAACAGTCATTTCGGATTGAGAAGTACAGCCACCTTCGTTTGAAACATTCAAGGAAATGGTGTACGTTCCTACATCTTCATAAGTATGTTCTAGGAAATCACCAAGGTTATAAGATTCGTTAATAGTACTGTCTCCAAAATTCCAATTCCCAAATACTGCCCCGACGCTAAAGTCAAGAATTTCTATAGTTGGATCTAAAATAGAAATACATTCTTCGTTTGGACTCACACCAAAGTTTGCTGTGATTGGGCCAAAGCCAGGCAATTCTACTTCCTCAGAAACGGAGCAACCGGTTTCATTATTTATCACCTCTACCTCAAAATCGGTAGGATAGCTTTCAATAATAGGTCCTGTAAATGGGGGATCTGTGTCCCATATGAAAGTATAATCATTGCCAGGACTTGCGCTCATGGTTGCGGAGGTGGTGTCGTCAAAACAAACGGTTTGGCCAGTGCTGTAATTTACATTGATTTCGGGATGAACAAATACTTCCAGACTTCCCATTGCAGGATCAGAGCAACCGTCTTCTATAACTACAGTATAGTTGGTTGGCGATTCTGGTTGAACCAATTGGTTTCTACCAAATCCAAGATTGTTGTCCCAATTGTATTCGAATTCAGTAAGGGGAAGTCCTCCTGCTGCTGTTGCCGAAATAGTAATTTGATCTCCATAGCAAATGGTGTCTGAAATAAAGCTCATCTGCACAGATAAAGCCTCACCAATTTCCACAGTACTATTGAATTCACTATAACAATTTCCCTCTCCAACGGAATATTGAACGGTGTGTATACCTGATCCTATCAATGAAGGATTAAAGGTTTCACCAGCAATGCCATCGACGAGTAAAATTCCGCCAATGGGTGTTGGGTTTAAAATGATCATAGTATCCATAAAACAATATTCGTCTTCTATGCCTGGAATATCTGCGAGGGCAAACGGAATGACAGTAATATCTACTTCACTTACACAACCGTTAGCAGATTCATTTTGAATGGTATGTATTCCTTCTCCTGCAACTTGCGGATCAAATACACCAGAAAACGCATTTATAATACCCGGCCCAGACCATTCTCCTCCAGAAAGGCTTGTTGTCAATTCAGCCGGATTGTCTTCAATGCAAAATGAAGCCGGACTTAAAATAGGGCTTGAGAAAACGGTGACAAGTAAAGTGTCGGTACAAGTATTGGCATCGTAAACCAATTGATAAGATCCCGGACCAGCACTTGCCGGATTGAAATACCATTCGTCGCCAGAAAGTTGAATGCCAGGACCAGACCAGCTTCCATTGTTGGGAATAACGCCAACTGTTTCATCATTCAATGGTATTCTTTCATCACCTGAGCACATCTCAAGAATGTCATCTGTTTGTATTTCTGTATACCTCACATAGACGATGCGTTCATCGATACAGCCATTGATGGTATAGGTCAGTGTGTCGTTGAATTCGTCCATCATTATTCCTGGATCATATTGGCCGGTGACAGTATCGAGAACTCCAATTCCGCTCCATATTCCTCCCGCGGGGTTCCAATTGCCAGGAAGAATAAAAGGAGATTCGTCCGGACAAGCTCCCATATCAAATCCAGCATCTATCTGCTTAGTAAAAATGGTAATGGAATCCATACAACCGTTGATTTGGTAGTATATTTTATTTTCATCTGGATCAGATTCTCTTGGGTCAAACTCTCCCGTATCTTCATCAATAATCCCCGTCCCAGACCAAATACCACCAAAAGGTGTGGCTGCGATAAGAAAAGGATCTTCCGATTGACAAATGGAATCTAAAACAGGCATTTGTATTTCCCCAACATTTATGGTTTTGGTTCCTGCGCATCCATTTGGATGAGTGTAGGTAACCAAAAAACTTCCGGTATCTGTTGGTGTGAAAATACCTTCAGGGCTTATGTTTAGTCCTGACCAAGTACCACCCATCGGTGTTCCACCAGAAACAAGGAAAGTATCTGCGTTTGGACAGGATGCATCATCTGTTCCTTGATCCAAAGCCGTAATATCTATGGTGATAACAGCAATACAACCATTTTCATCTTCATAAAAAACACTATCCTGAGCGATGTCAACTAAGCCCGGATCATATAAACCTGATTCGTCCTCGTCTTCATCAATTCCCAATCCTGACCAAGTTCCGCCAGGAGGGGTTGCTGTTAGAAAGAAAGGATCAACAGATTGACATAAGTTTAGATTGCCATTGTCAATTATAGGTCTTGGATTAACCGTTAGGATAATGGCGTTGGTAGCTGTTGCACCCAATTCGTCTGTAACGGTGACGTTATATGTAGTTGTAACAACAGGACAAACTTGAACTTCTTCATTTGCAGGCAATCCATTGTCCCAAGTATAGATATAATTGCCAGGCACTCCACCGCTTGCTTCTGCA
>CALIAG010000112.1 GCA_938041325.1 uncultured Saprospiraceae bacterium
AAAGAACTTTTATCGTTAGGTATTATAAAGATATCGCACCTACGGCGCTTAAAGAACTTTTATCGTTTTGGTTTTATAAAGATATCGCACCTACGGCGCTTAAAGAATTTTCAACTTTTGGTTTTTATTAAAGTGCGATAGAGTTTGTGCTGGTTTGAATGGATGAATGCCCTTTTTATTAGGAAGTAAATAAATGAAAAAGAAGAGAGATGAGGGTTGTAGATTGAAGTGATGGCTTTTTAACTGATACTGATGTATGACAAAAAGCTCCAGAGGAGCGACACCTTTTTAGCCAAGTAAAATACATTTGCTGAGCTCCGTAGGTGCGACATCTAAAATAGATCAACAAATGAAAAGAGAATTAATCTTTATCGGTGCAAAATGGGAAGTTCTACAAATTACTTGCACCTACAGCACTAGTTTAAATTGATAAATAGTTTTTTGTCAATTTAAATAAATGGAAAAAGCAACGAAATGATTTATAAATCAAGGAACGATAACTTTGTAACGAATCTTTGTATCATAAAAAAGTCCGGTAGAGTCAAGCTTGAAACGGATGGGAAACTAAGATTTTAGCGAATCCTTGTATAGGACAAAAAGCTCCAGAGGAGCGACACCTTTTTAGCCAAGTAAAATACATTTGCTGAGCTCCATAGGTGCGACATCTAAAATAGATAAACAAATGAAAAGACAATTAATCTCCAGCGGCGCAAAATGGGAAGACCTTGTCGGCTACTCCCGAGCCGTCCGAGTTGGCAACATCATAGAGGTTGCAGGTACAACAGCAGTAAACGGTGAAGAAGTTGTAGCGAAAGGAGATGCTTATGGACAAACAGTTTATATAATCGAAAAGATAAAAAGTGCATTAGAGGAGGCCGGAGCTTCTTTGGAAGATGTAGTTAGAACAAGAATGTTAGTGACAGATATTTCTAAGTGGGAAGAATTTGGAAAAGGGCATGGGAAATATTTTGCCAAGATTAAACCAGCTTCTACAATGGTTGAAGTCAGTAAGTTAATCAATGACGATTTGTTGATTGAGATAGAAGTGACGGCGATAATTGGCTAGTGGAATTCGTGTTGATTTTTAATAAAAAGACTAAGCATAAAAATGGCTTCTTATAAAGTAAAAGAGATTTATTATACCCTTCAAGGAGAGGGAGCACATGTAGGGCGACCTGCAGTGTTCTGTCGATTCAGTGGCTGTAACTTGTGGAGCGGCAGAGAGGAAGACCGTCACAAAGCTATTTGTAAGTTTTGCGATACAGATTTCTGGGGAACGGATGGAGAAAATGGTGGCGCATTTGAAACAGCAGAAAAACTAGCGCAGAAGGTAAGAAGCTTGTGGCCAAAAAATCAAGGGAAAGGAAAACCTTATGTTGTTTGTACTGGAGGAGAACCGCTTTTGCAATTGGACTCTGAATTGATTATTGCTTTTCAGAATGCAGGACTAGAAGTAGCCATCGAAACGAACGGGACAATAGCTGCACCCGCAGAAATAGATTGGGTTTGTGTCAGCCCTAAAGCAAATGCAGAGTTGCTTGTGAAATCGGGAAATGAATTGAAATTGGTCTTTCCACAGAAAGGAGCGGAACCAGAATTGTATGAGGATATGGCTTTTGACCATTTTTATTTGCAGCCGATGGATAGCCCGGAAGTGGCAGCCAATACAGAAGCTTGCATCGCATTTTGTTTAGCTAATCCGCAATGGAGCCTTAGTTTGCAAACGCATAAAATAACAGATATTAAGTAAGGATTTATAGAGACATGCTCTTGCGGAAGTTTTCAATTTTATACTTTCCACAATCTCAAAAACAAAGTTTCCAATCCCAAAAAGACCAAAGCAAGAATGATGCACCATCTCCAAAAGGTAACGCCACGGCTTCTTTCTCCAACAAGTGTGGTCAAGCTGGCTTCTGCTGTAATCCCGAGTATATTGTATTGAGAACCGACCAATTCTTCCAAATCATCTTCATTATAATAATCCAATTTGGATTCCTTGCGGTCATAGTTGAAAGCGAAATTGCCTAGCGTCTCTTCAGGCTTCAGATAAAGGTCATAGAAATCTGCTTCTTTGATTTGATTGTTTACACCCAATAATACTTTTGAGCCTATCACTTTTTGAGAAGGGATGAATTCTTCAGATCGTCCTTTTAGTTTATAAACACTTTCAATTTCTGTGATTCTATTTTCAGTTTCAAGTACATCGTCCTTACCAATAGTGTAAGCGACCTTGATATCTTGTGCGGTAGAAATCGCCATTTTGTAAAGCATCGGAATGAAAATCTCTCCGCTTCTTACAATGTTATTGAAATCTTCGTTCAATGGCGCGGAGCATAAATACAAATGACCTTGCCCGGATTTGTATTTGCCTAAATAACTGCTGCCATCCCGATAAGACAACAAACGTTCTTCTCCTCGACTTCCAAAAGTGGTGATCGCAAAATTACCTTGCGTCACCGGAAGTTTTAGATTCGCATTGGTGTTTTCAAATACATCACTAAAAACATATTCTGCAGTATTTATATCAGATACTGTTCTTTCATTTTTATCAAACTTATTCAACTCATTTGCGCGAAACAATTCGAGAAAAGGTTTGTAAGAAGATACATTTGCATTTGCAGAAGGGAAGACCAATAAATTGCCACCAGCTTCAACGTATTGCTTTAGTTCAGAAGACAATCCTGTAGAAATAGTCGTAAGGTCATTAATGACAATCAATTCATTGGTATTGAAACTAGAGTAGTCTAAGTTTTTACTATTCTGATTATTTATTTTAAAATAACTCAAACCAGCAAAAGCGGCATCTAAATACTTGTTATTTCGAGTTCCTTCATTGATAACTAAGATGTTGATTTCCTGATCTACATTGAAGGAGAAAAAATACTTGTCATCGAATTGAACAGGATAATCTGTAATGTTCAATTCAGCTTCATGCCAGCCTGTTCTTAAAATAGTAATGTTGACTGTATCCGTTACCAAACCATTGGGCGGAACAGAAAAAGTACCAACTGGCTTTTCTTGGCCATCCAAACGGAGACTCAGTCTGACGTTGTCTTCTTCTTGGTCACTTTGGTTTTTAAGTCGTACGATTAGTCGATTGGTTTGATTAATCATTTGCACTGGTGCGACAAACCAACAAGTATCAATGCTGATGTTTTTTTCTTGGACAGATTGCAAAGGAATCAGATTCTTCTCAATAAGCGTATCCTTGAAATCTTGTATATCCGTAATGTTTTTTTGAAAATCAGAAATGATATAGGCAACTTTATTTTCAATCTTTCCGGTGTTCAAAGCCTGTTGCTGTCTGTTCAATACTTTCGAAAGTTCTTTGACCGCAGGGCTAATTTTGATTTCTTCGATTAAACTCAATGCATCCTCTTTGCTCACCATTCTTTGGTGCCGACCTTCAAAATCATTGGTCAAGATTTGAAAACGATCCTCTACTTCATACGCATTGACAATTTCTCTTGCGCGTTGTTTTGCCTTTTCAATCAAAGGAACGTCCGCGCTCAACGAACTCATGCTAAATGAATTGTCAACAAAAAGACTCACCGCCTTTTCACCTTGTTTAACTTCGGTATCCTGTGGAATGAAAGGTTGTGCAAATGCGAAGACCAAAAAAGCAATGGCTGCTAAACGGCACAAAAGAACCAATAGGTTCCTCAATTTTCTTCTCGCACTCGTTTCTTCTTTGACCTCTTTTAGAAATTTCACATTGGTGAAATATACTTTTTTAAACCTCCTAAAGAAAAATAGGTGAATGATGATCGGAATGGCCAATGCCAGAAGAGCGTATAGAAAAGTGGGATATAAAAATTGCATTCTGCGCTTGTTCTTAAGTTTTTGGTTGAGAGCTTGTATTGGGCTCTTGAAATGGCAATACTAAGAATTTACCGTGAAATTAGCTAGTTTTCTGGATTTGGGTTTGTTTAATGTGTAATAATACGTTTGAATCTTTAATTTGTTATAGTTAATGACTGTTTTCTGTGGGTTGTTTGACTTGATCTGTGGAAAACGGAGCAATTGGTCAATGATAGCTTCTGATTTTGCGATTTTCGCCTATGAATATGCTGTTCTGTTCCATTGATTAACTAAGATTTCACAGGAGAAAATCCAAAGGTTAAATTCAGGATAAGGCAACCTTTGGTTCCTAAATAGGACTACTTAAGAAACGAAAACTATGTTACGCAATTGCTGCCTTTTGTTCTTACTTACCTGTTATTTCCTAGCAAATAGTCTTAACGCTCAAACCTTCATTGCTCCTTCTATTGGAATGGATTTCTCCAAATTAAATGAAGTCGAAAACAATGGCGTATTTTTTCAAGTTGTGGATAAAGAATGGAATACCAAAAGTTTGAGTTTTGGCGCTCGTGTCGAGCAACAATTTTCCAAATCTTTATTTTTGAGCCTTAGCGGAAATTATCAGAAAGTCAGCTTTGATTCTTTTGAACTTAATTTTGCATCAATTACTGGACATGAATACCAGCAAGTAAAAGCGGCGGCTTCTATCAATTATTTAATTTTTCGGGGATTGCATGTAGGGACTGGGATAGGAATGGCTAATATCATTGGCGTTTATCCCTTGGGACCTGGCGGTAAGTCGGAAACAAAAAGAGCTTCTAAAATACGAGAAACGAAGTTCTTGCTGTCAGCAGGATATTCGTTTAAAAATTTCCTATTAGAGTTGACCTATTGGAAACATCAAAAGCGAATAGGAACATTTGAAGGTTTGTTTTTAGTGGAACCGATTGATTCAATATCGTTTTCCGTAAGTTATTTATTCAAAATTTTGGATCGCAACGAAAAATCTAAAAACAAAGTAAGGTGTCCAAGGATTTAACATCTTTCTGTTTGCTTTGCTTAGGATTTGAAAAACGCCAGCGAATAGGTTTTTGTTGCTTGTATTCGGCTTTGAGTCCTTTGTTGGTTTTCATATTGAAAGAACTTAAAATGTTGTAAACTTGGAAGGGAGTGGTTCTTGAATAGAGATAAATTTTGGACTTTCTTTTCAATTCTTAGAATAGGTGCAACCCTTTATTATTCTACTTGTCTTTAATCTTATACTAATTAACTAAAATATAAAGATTATGAAATTATCTGCTTTTACATTACTATTTACTTTAGTCGCCACAAGTATTTTTGCCCAAAAGGGAGAAAATTATATTCAATTATCAGATAAAATCACCACAGAAACCAAAAAGATTACTGGATTTGATAAGATAGATGTCAGCGAAGATTTTAAAGTTTATGTTCGCTTTTCTGATAAAGCCGAAGAATTAAAAATTGAAGCGAATGAAAATTTACACCAATTTATTAAGGTAGAAAAAGAAGGAAGTACCCTTAAGATTTCCACCAAATCTTACAGTACCAATAATTGGAATCAAAAGAGTGGAGCACAAGAACGGTTAGTAGCCTATATCACGACTAAGCAATTGACAGAAATAAAAGCAGATGAAGATGTCGTAATTGTCTTGGAAGATAAATTGTCTACTGATAATTTGGCGATTTATTTAAACGAAGATAGTACTTTAAAAGGCCATCTTGAAGTTGGTGATTTGACAGTTGAATTGAAAGAAGATTCTGTGCTAGATATTGAAGGGACTGCGAAAAGCATGGATGTAAAGGCCCGCGAAGACAGCATATTGAAGAGCTTTGATTTTGTAGTAGAAAACTTAACGATTGATCTACATGGAGACAGTGAGGCAAAAATAACAGTAAATGGAGACATTGATTTAAGAGCTAAAGGAGACAGCTATTTTTATTACCGCGGAGAAGGAAATTTTATTCGAAAGAGTTTGAGTGGAGATTCTGAAGTAAGAGGTATGGGTAAATAGTTATTCAGGGAGAATAAATTTCCCCGATACGAATAAATTCAATTTTATAGACTCTTTTCGTATGTGGCAAATTTATTTGCCATAAATAATAGCATTGCATTTTAGAGGAATAAACTCATTGTTTAAAGATCAAATAAAATAGGAATCTGTACTATTTTATTTGATTTTTTTATAAAATAAAATTACCGCATCAACGTAAAATCTCCTTTAAATAAAACAATCTGTCCGTCAATAAATTCGACTTCTGCAAAATAAACAAAGACGGCTGGGTTCATATCTAAGCCTTTCAATTCTCCATTCCATCCATGAGCAGGATCATTGGGTTGGAAGTTAAAATCTTCAAACATATTTTCCCCCCATCTATCAAAAATCAGAAAGGAGTTAATTTGTAAAACACCTCTTCCTGCAAAAATATGAAGGATATCATTTACACCATCCCCGTTTGGCGAAAATGCATTGGGAATAAAAATCTCCCTTTCCTTTTCAACAAAAATATTTAACAAATCTACTCCTGTACAACCATTCGCATCAGCTACTTCGACTTCAAGCACGGTACTAATAAGTGGCGTCAAATTCAACGAGGTACAATTTTCACAATCAAGGTTCCAATTTATTTGAGTCAATGAATCCAAAGGAATATTGATCAAAGCATTGATCTCCAAACTGTCTCCCAAACGAATCAAAGTGTCTTGTCCTAAATTCACATTGACCGGTAGTGGTTGATTGATCACAACTTGCTCTGTAGCCATACAATTATTGGCATCTTGAATTTCAAGATTAAAAACACCTGAACCAAGGTTGGGAAAGAAATTATTATCACTAAACGTAGTTCCGTTTAAAGAATATTGAAAAGGAGGCGTTCCACCCATGAATGGTTCAACAATAATGAATCCGTCATTGCCGTCGAAGCAATCGGGATTTGAAATTTGTAAAGCGATCTCAATCGCTGGTGGACCTTCAATAAATGCGGAATCAACAAAGCTGCATCCTCCTTGATCTGTTAAAGTAACGAAGTGCCAACCTTCCGCAAGATTCGCAGCCATTTCAGAATTGCTTCCGTTTGACCAAGCATAATTATAAGGAGGATTTGTTGGTGTAATTATTTCTAATGATAAAGCTCCATCTGCAGATTCGTTGCAACTGATGTCATAACCATTGTATTCACTTATGATTTCTACTGAAGCACTAGGACTAGGTTCCAATGCTATAAAGAAGTCAAGCGTTGTAGTTTGTTGATTGGAGTCCGTAATGGTTACAAAATATTGGCCTGACTGAAGACCATTAATTGTAACTTCATCGCCGATGTTATCCAATGTACCTGACGAAAGGGGATTCATATCTGGGCCATCCCACATAAATTCAAAAGGTCCGGTTCCACTGCTTACAGATAGATCAAAACTGCCTTCTGTTTCATTACATGGGATATTTGTTATTCCAATATTTGCAGTTACTTCACAAAATTCATCTGCCAGCAAATCAGTATTTATAGTTACAATACTGTCGCAACCTACTGAATTAATTTCCATGAATGTGGTGCTGCCAACTTCGGAAGGATTACATGTCCAAAGTTGAATTGTACTATCGGAAGCTTGAAGAAATTGAGAAGTTATATTTACGATAGAATCACATCCGAGAAAAGAAGTTA